>CAZTLZ010000368.1:0-1509 GCA_964614665.1 uncultured Maribacter sp. | reverse complement strand
CTTGATGTTGCTGTAATTGTAATTGTACCATCAGAAACACTACATTCTGTAGGGTTAGTTGATACTACTGATGAAATCGTTGGCGTAACTGGGTCAGTTAAGTTAATAGTCTGACCAACTACGATACACGTTCCATTATTATTTCTAACTCTAATCTCATAAGGATTATCGCTTGCATCCAAACTATTGAATACATTAGAAGATTGATAATTTGAACCACCATCAATACTATATTCTACTGCACCTGTTCCGCTTGTTGCTGTAATCGTGATTGTTCCGTCTTTAACACCACAATCGGTAGGGTCAGTAAATGCTACATTTGTAATCGTTGGTGCATTTGGTACACTTAAAATTACTGAATTAGAAGCATAAGCTTCTTCACAAGTATTGTTGTCATATTTTACAAATACATCATAACTACCTGGTGCTAAATTGCTAAACGTTGCGCTTGCTTGATAATTAACACCTCCGTCGATTGAGTATTCTAATGTTCCACTTCCGCCTGTTGCTGTAACAACGATTGAACCGTCATTGACACCACAATTTGATGGATTCGTTGTATTTACATTAGTAACTACTGGTGTGATTTTATCAATAATAATCACATTTGCATCACTAACAACACACGTTGCATCTGCATTGCGAACTCTAATTAAGTAAGGAGAATTTGCCTCACTCAAACCAGAAAATACATTTGATGATTGGTAAGTTGTACCACCATCAATTGAGTATTCTATTGGGTTTCCTGCTGGCGAACTAGCTGTAATTGTAATCGTTGCATCTGCTAAACCACAATCTGTTGGTTGTGTTGATGCCGTATTTGTAATTACTGGCGCTACTTTGTCTGTTAAAGTTACATCTGGGTAAGTCACCACACAAGAACTTCCTGTTTGATTTCTTACTCTAATTTCATAAACACCTCCAGAAAGTCCGTTGAATACATTACCTGTTTGGTAAGAAGAACCTCCATTATTAGAGTATTCTAATGTACCCGAACCACCTGTCGCTGTAATTGTAATTTTACCATCACTAACACCACAATCAGTTGGGTCGTCTGACGCTACTGTTGTAATCATTGGTGCATTTGGTGCAGTTAAAATCACTGGATTATTGATATAAGCTGTAACACAACTTAAATCTCCATTTCTAATTTCTACATTATATGTACCTGGTGCAAGGTTCGTGAATGAATTAGATGACTGCCAGTTTTGACCACCATCAATTGAATATTCTAAACTTGCTCCCGTTGCTGTAATAACTATTGAACCATCATTTACTCCACAGTTGCTTGGGTCTGTTGGTGCTACTGTTGTAAATACTGGTTGTGTTTTTTCTATTAATGTAATATCCGAGTCAGATACAATACATGTTCCGCCTACGTTTCTTACTCTAATTTTGAAAGGATTATTTGCTGCATCCAATCCAGAAAATACATTTGATGATTGATAAGTTGTACCGCCATCAATTGAGTATTCTATTGCGTTTCCTGCTGCTGAACTTGCTGTAATA
>CAZTLZ010000367.1:0-1510 GCA_964614665.1 uncultured Maribacter sp. | reverse complement strand
TTTCCTTTACGGGTTCTAGAGTTGTTCTTGGTCCTTTGCCCTCTTAACGGCAAACCAGATCTATGACGAATACCCCTATAGCATCCAATATCCATTAATCGCTTAATGCTCAATTGGGTTTCTGATCTTAACTCACCCTCAATGGTGTAAGAGGCAACTGCCTCACGAATACGACCAATTTCATCATCATTCCAATCAGACACTTTGGTATCTTCACTTACCTGTGCCTTATCCAAAATTTCTTTGGCCCTACTTTTACCAATACCAAAAATATAGGTAAGGGCTATAACACCTCTCTTTTGTTTTGGTATATCTATACCTGCAATTCTTGCCATAATTATCCTTGTCTTTGTTTAAATCTAGGATTCTTTTTGTTAATCACGTACAATCTGCCTTTTCTCCGTACAATTTTGCACTCGGCACTCCTTTTTTTTACTGATGCTCTAACTTTCATCTTACTATATTAATATCTATATGTAATTCTTGCCTTGGTCAAATCGTATGGACTCATCTCTAACTTGACCTTATCCCCAGGAAGTAATTTTATATAATGCATTCTCATTTTACCAGAAATATGCGCAGTAACCACATGACCATTTTCCAGTTCAACCCGAAACATTGCATTTGACAATGCCTCTATGATACTTCCATCTTGTTCTATAGGTGCTTGTTTTGCCATAATCTATGCTACTTTCCTGTTTTTACCTGATTTCATCAAGCCATCGTAATGCCTATTCAACAAATATGCATTCACTTGCTGCACCGTATCAATAGCTACACCTACCATAATCAATAGAGATGTACCGCCATAAAACAATGCCCAACCTGCTTGAACATCCATAAGCTTAACCACAATAGCAGGTAAAACCGCTAATAACGCTAAAAACACCGAACCAGGTAAGGTTATCAGTGACATAATCTTATCCAAGAAATCACCAGTTTCTTTTCCAGGCCTAATCCCTGGAATAAAGCCACCACTTCTTTTCAAGTCGTCGGCCATTTTGTTTGTGGGTACAGTAATCGCTGTATAGAAATAGGTGAAAATAATAATCAATAACGCAAACAAAGTGTTATATGCCAATCCGAAAATATCCTGGAACTGAACTTCCATCCATTGCCCGACCGCAGTATTGTTAAACGTTTTCCCTATTAATCCAGGGGCAAACATAATAGCTTGTGCGAATATAATGGGCATTACTCCCGAAGCATTAAGTTTCAACGGAATATACTGTCTTGATCCCATTACATTTTTTTCATACCCCCCAGAGGCAGTCCTTCTTGCGTACTGAACCGGTATCTGACGTGTAGCCATTACCAAAAGAACACTTGCTAGAATAACCAAGAACCAAAGTATAACCTCAATCAAGATAAACATTAGACCCCCATTGTTATTGGCAGTTCTTGAGATGAATTCCTGAACAAATGACTGAGGTAAGGTTGCAATGATACCAATCATTATCAACAGTGAAATACCATTACCGATACCTTTATCCGTAATTTTCTCACCCAA
>CAZTLZ010000366.1:0-1512 GCA_964614665.1 uncultured Maribacter sp. | reverse complement strand
ATAAACTGGTAACTGTGCTTACAAATGACATATATCAAGTCAAAGGCAAAACCACCTTTAAGGAAGAATTTGTAACTTGTGGAGGTGTGAGTTTATCATCTATTGACTTCAGAACGATGCAGAGCAAGGTCGTACCTAATCTGTATTTTGCAGGAGAAGTGATGGATGTCGATGGCATCACAGGAGGATATAATTTTCAATCAGCATGGACTACAGGATTCATTGCTGGACAGTTAAACTAATGATTATGCATTTTCAAATTATGATGGCTTATACAATGGAAATATTGCTTGGATGGTGACCGATATTGATCATTTTAAGGATGACGGACCATTGGGTATACCAACAGGAAGCCATAACGCGATGGTTTACGAATACGATCAACTACATCGAATTAAAAATGCTACGTCATTCTCCAAAACAGCCAATAGCAATTCTTGGAATTCCTCTGGTTTGTTTAATAGTGACTATGACTACGATGCCAATGGAAATTTAAAAATCCTTGGTAGGTTTGCACCAAAAGTTGAAGCAGGAGTGTTGATGCCAGAACCGATAGATCTTATGATTTATTCTTATGCGGATTCTGATAAACCCAATCAGCTAACCAGTATTAATGATAATGGTAACACGTCTAATTTACCTTATGGCGACTTCAAAGATCAATCAGCAAATAACTACGAATACGATGAAATTGGAAATCTCATCAAGGACAACGAGGAACAGATAGACGAGATTCTATGGACCGTATATGGAAAGGTCCGTGAAGTTAAATTTACAGCTGGTAGCGGAAAATCAAACATAAAGTACACCTATGATCCCGCTGGAAATCGTTTAACCAAGCAAGTAGGGACTAATAGTGGTACTGGTATTCTAACCCTTTATGCCCGAGATGCGAGTGGTAATGTGATGGGGGTATATGACGAGATCCCTCCTCCTCCTGACATTACTGGTGGAACACCCGTAATTTCACAAAAAGAAGTACCTTTGTATGGTAGCAGCAGGATTGGTTTGCAAAAGTTTACAAACCGGATTCTTAGTGGAGGTACTAATCCCGATCTGATCATCGGAAGTGTAAGAGGTGAAAAGTATTACGAGCAATCCAATCATCTAGGAAATATTCTAGCTACGGTTACCGACCTAAAAGTAGGTCTGGATACAGATAATAGTGGTTTTGTTAATAGTTACGAAGCACAGGTTGCTTCGGCGACGGATTATTATGCCTTTGGTTGGGAGATGCCGGGGCGGACGGAGAATAGTACACAGTATAGATATGGGTTTAATGGGAAGGAGAAGGATCAGAATGGGGAGTTTGGGAGTATCACGAATTATGATTATGGGTTTAGGATTTATAATCCGGCGGTTGCACGTTTTCTTTCCGTTGATCCGTTGACAGGAACATATCCAGAATTAACACCTTACCAATTTGCTTCGAATGGTCCAATTGTTAGTATAGATCAGGATGGTCTGGAAAGTTATTATTTTCAGATTAATTTCATGGAGTCAAATGGTGAA
>CAZTLZ010000365.1:0-1516 GCA_964614665.1 uncultured Maribacter sp. | reverse complement strand
ATTTCATCTTTGATTTGATTGGAAACCTTCTTGCCATCCAATAATTCCATACTCCTTCTATTTTCTAATGGTTATTTTAATTCATTCCCTTCATTCCGCCCATCATTTGCATCATCTTCTTACCACGACTACCCTGCATCATTTTCATCATTTTACTCATCTGGTCAAATTGTTTGAGCAATTGATTGACCTCCTTTACATCACGACCACTACCTTTTGCAATCCGTTTTTTTCGACTTGCATCAAGTTTGGCAGGTGTCGAACGTTCTTCTGGTGTCATCGAATAAATAATCGCCTCTATATGTTTAAAGGCATCATCATCAATATCCATTCCCTTCAAAGCTTTTCCGGCTCCGGGTATCATGCCCATCAAATCTTTGATGTTGCCCATCTTTTTAATTTGCTGTATCTGGGAAAGGAAATCATCAAAGCCAAATTTATTTTTGGCTATTTTCTTTTGGATTTTTCGTGCCTCTTCTTCATCAAATTGATCTTGAGCTCTTTCCACCAAGGAAATCACATCGCCCATTCCTAAAATACGGTCGGCCATTCGAGAAGGATGAAAAACGTCAATGGCCTCCATCTTTTCACCAGTACCTATAAATTTTATGGGCTTGTCAACAACCGATTTAATTGAAATAGCCGCCCCCCCTCTCGTATCACCATCTAATTTCGTAAGGATTACGCCGTCGAAATTCAAAATATCATTGAAAGCCTTGGCAGTGTTGACGGCATCTTGACCCGTCATGGAATCTACTACAAAAAGGGTTTCTTGTGGTTGAATAGCCTTGTGAATGTTAGAAATTTCATCCATCATTTTCTCATCAACCGCCAAACGACCCGCCGTATCAATGATGACAACATTGCAGCCTTTAGATTTTCCATGAGCGATACCTGCTTTCGCAATAGCCACAGGGTCTGAATTCTCCCGGTCGGAATACACCTCAACACCAATCTGCTCACCAACCACGTGTAATTGGTCAATTGCAGCTGGCCGGTATACATCACATGCAACCAACAACGGCTTCTTGCTTTTTTTAGTCAACAAGTATTTCGCTAATTTTCCAGAAAAGGTGGTCTTACCGGAACCTTGTAAGCCAGACATCAAAATAATAGAAGGGTTACCTGAAAGATTAATCCCTTCGGTCTCACCACCCATTAGTTCAGTAAGCTCGTCTTTGACAATCTTGACCATTAACTGACCTGGTTGCAAGGTGGTCAATACGTTTTGTCCCAACGCCCTCTCCTTAACTCGATTCGTAAACTCTTTGGCTATCTTGAAGTTCACATCAGCATCAAGCAAGGCGCGACGTACTTCCTTTGTTGTTTCAGCAACATTTATTTCAGTAATCTGCCCATGCCCTTTCAGAACATGCAAGGCTTTGTCGAGCTTTTCACTTAAATTATCGAACATCTTTTTACTAGATTTTGAAGAAAAGCAAATTTACGGAATACCAATGGGAAAGAAGCTGTAGTACTAAAGAAAATATTGTTCCTCATCGCTCCCTTGAATGAG
>CAZTLZ010000364.1:236-1520 GCA_964614665.1 uncultured Maribacter sp. | reverse complement strand
CCAATTGATGGTCAGATAACCAGCAAAGTCATTTTGATATTCTGCAAGAATAACATCCCTTTTGCCTGTCTCTTGTAATTCAAAATAATGTTCGTACTGGCTGACAGGTTTATCCGACCAACCTTGTTGTTTAAATGCATCACTAATCAACTGGCAATCCGCTAATTGAATTTTTCTTAAAACTATAGAAGGAATTTCAGTTTTCATTTTAGATTGTTTTTTCTCTACATTAATTCTGCTGAACCGCTTTAAAAAATGCGGCTAATTTATGCTCATCTAACTGCCCATTAGTCCGCACACCACTACATAAATCCAAACCAAATGGCTGCACTTCGGCAATTGCTTGTCGCACATTAGATGGTTTTAATCCACCTGCCAAAAATACTGGAATATCAATCGCCTCCCGAATCGCTTTGCTAAATGTCCAATTATGCACCCGCCCAGTTCCGCCCAACTCTTTAACTTTCAAGTTCGGATTACCGCTATCTAGCAAAACTGCATCAACATGCTTAGAAATTTCAATTGCATCTGCTACCGATTTTTCATCAATCACATGAATGACTTGTACTAATTTTACGGTTGGTAAGGCAATTTTGATCTCTTGATAAGTACCTTCTTTTAAAGCATCTACGATTTGGATGGTATTAGTATGTACTTTTTGGTGATGTGCAATAATCCCTTTAGCACTAGTTTCACTTGTCAAGAGAAAAGTCGCAATTGGAGGTGGCGTTGCTTGGGTAATACTTTTGATCAAATCATTTTCAATCATTCCTGGTCCGCTCGGCATCGGGCCAACAAGCCCTATAATATCTGCTCCATATTCAATCGCCATTTGTGCCTCCATTTGGCTTTTGATACAACAAATTTTGACTCTTGGTTTTAAAGTACCTTTCATTATTTTTTAATTTGAATAGGGCTGTTTGAAATTTTCTTTTTGACGCTGAAAGACGCTGTTTGAAGTTATGAATACTTATGTTTTCTTACGAAAAGTTATGTTTCAGTTATGTTTTAATCAATACAGAAGAGCAAAACATAAAAAAGTCATAATAATCAGCGTCCCTCAGCGTCAAAAAACAAGCATTATCGAGACTTCGTACACGTCTTAATTAGAAGGTTAAATTACTCCATTTTCAAGAATAGAAAAAGTCTGCTGCTCACAGTTGATCTCCGCTTTCACCCCGTAAGGTAAAGTAAAGGTCGGACAAGTATGTCCAAAATCCATTCCTGTAACGATGGGTAAATCCGTCAAACCTTCCTCTTCTCGAATGACCTTGATTAATTGCT
>CAZTLZ010000364.1:0-226 GCA_964614665.1 uncultured Maribacter sp. | reverse complement strand
CTCATCATATTCCTTAGCATAGGTATTATCTAAAGGGCGCCCCACAATTAATCCTGCAATATTTTTTAAAATACCTGATGCTGCATAATTACGTAAAATCCAGCGGAAGTTAGTTGGTGGCATTTTTACCTCTGCTGTTTCTAAGAACATTATTTTACCCTTCCAATCAGTAGGTTTAATCCAATAGTCTGTATCTTTTAAAAACTCCAACACTTCGATACAACCA
>CAZTLZ010000363.1:0-1521 GCA_964614665.1 uncultured Maribacter sp. | reverse complement strand
TTTCCCGCTCGAAGCCAGACATGGTCTGCCCGCATTCAGATCACTGTTACAGCAGATCCACGAAATATGGCAATCAAGGCAAGCTGATATCGAACAACAGTCTGTTTCATTGCAAAAGACTTACGAACGTATCTATGAATCATCTAAACCCACCGAGACCTACCTCAACCATGCCGTCATCGATATCGCTCGCAGCCAGATCGAAAAACAGTTTGATAGTCAGAACGGTGGCTTTAGTGTGGCACCTAAATTCCCACACCCTTCTATCCTTGAATTTGCCATCAAACACTGGTGCCAGACGAAGAAACAACTACGAAACGATCCGCGAATTTTACATTGCGCAATATTCAGCCTCGAAAAGATGGCCAATGGCGGTATTTTTGATCACCTGGGAGGCGGCTTCTGTCGCTACTCCACGGATGATAACTGGATGATTCCGCACTTTGAAAAGATGCTCTATGACAATGGGCCATTATTGTCTCTATATAGTCAGGCATGGAAACTCAATGGCAACCCACTATTCTTCGACGCCGCCTGCGAAACGGCCGATTGGGTCATGCGTGAAATGCAATCGGCAGAAGGCGGCTATTATGCCGCGCAAGATGCGGATTCAGAAGGACATGAAGGTAAATTTTTTGCCTGGTCAAAAGAAGAACTAAATACACACTTAAGCAATGCCAGCCAACTTGATCTTATCGATGACAGCGCAATCAAAATATTTAAGCAACGCTTCGGCCTGGATCGGAGTGAAAATTTTGAAGGCTTATGGCATCTGCATGGTTATCAGAGCGAAAGGTCACTGGCTAAGAAACATTCTGTCGATGAGACAAAACTTCATCAACAACTAAAACAGATTCGTCATTACCTGTTCCAGCAACGCGAACAACGCGTCCACCCCGACACAGACACCAAAGTCTTAACTGCGTGGAACGGATTAATGATCCATGGCATGTCGATCGCCGGTCGCCTGCTCGAAAAACCAGACTACGTAGCTTCAGCAAGAAAAACTGCCCACTACCTGAAAAAAACCTGCTGGTCAGATAATAAATTGTATGCCAGCAGCAAAGATGGCAAAGCCACACTTAATGCATACATCGATGATTACGCCTTCCTCATCTACGGATTACTGGAACTACTACAAAGCCAGTGGGATAACGAACTCTATATATGGACACAACAACTTGCCGACCAGTTACTCGCAGAGTTTGAAGACAAAGAGTACGGAGGTTTTTATTTCACCAGCCACCAGCATGAGGACCTGATACAACGCTTAAAGAGCTTTAGTGATGACGCGATTCCATCTGGAAATGCTATCGCGGCACTGGTCTTAAATCGACTGGGTTACTTAAGTGGTAAACAACACTATATAGAGGCCGCTGAAAACTGCCTTAAATCCGCATGGACCGCGATCAACCATGCACCGATCTCACATTGCGCATTACTGAATGCCCTCAGCGAATACCTCGCCCCAGCCAACATCCTGATCATCCGCAGCCAGAGTGACAAAGAAGACTGGCAAAA
>CAZTLZ010000362.1:0-1523 GCA_964614665.1 uncultured Maribacter sp. | reverse complement strand
ATTATGAGCAACAATGAATTTGCCGCAAATGAACTAATAAAATACAAAGCTGATGTTAACAAACCGTCAAGTTCTTCTAAGTATCCTTTAGAATTTGCCAAAAATAAAGACTCTAAAAAAATATATAGAATTTTAAAAAACAATGGCGCAAATGAACATGTTGCAAATAATTCAGCTGCCAAGCAGAAATATATTGCCAAATCTTATAGCAACAATACTACAAAACATTTTCTTATCGATGCAGCAGCACGAGGTGACCTTGAAAAAGTACAACTAATATTAAAGTCTAAAGATTCAGCTAATATTATAAATCTACAGGACACTCAAGGCGAAACCGCCTTAACGCGCGCAATATTTAATTCACATGAAGATATAGTTAAATTGCTTCTTGAATCAAATGCAAATTGCAACCCGGCTTCTATATCGAACTTCTCACCATTTCAATATGCGGTAAAAAGTAATAATCCAAAAATTGTTACTCAATTATTCGAGAAATGTACAAACATAGACCCAAGCAGCGGACAAATTAATGCTGCTTTAATAACTTCTGTAAAAAACAAGCCATCCACAGAGATCATAAAAATACTTCTGTCACATAATGCAAACCCTAATACAACTGATAAATCTACAAAATCTGCACTCATTTATTCAACAATAAATAATTGCGTTACCTGTGTGAATTTATTAATACAATCTGGTTCCAACGCTCATTATAAAGACAACAACAATAGAAATGCATTATGGTATGCCGCTAAAACAAGCAACGTTGATTTATTAAATATATTTTTACGCATCAATAACTCTGACCTAGGCAAAGATAATTCTAACGTCTCACCCTTAATGCGTGCTGCTGAATATGGGAATTTAAATGGTGTAAAGATGCTACTAAAATACACCAACAATATTAACCAACAAGATCATCAGGGAAATTCTGCTTTAATGATTGCATCAACAAACGGGTACAATCGAATAATCAGACTATTAAATCAAAATGATGCTGACATAGATCTAAGAAATAATATTGGTAATACAGCTTTACTATTAGCTATTAAATCCAAACGACTAGAAACAGCCAAATTACTTGTCAATCTGGGAGCTGATGTCTCTATATGGAACGATGCCAAAGAAAAACCTTTAGACATAGCCAATACATTATCTCCAGAACTCAGTGAATTAATACAAGACTCGTCAGGGAGTTTGATTGACAAAATAAAATCTAAAATATAACCATTAACAGGAATTATTCACCATCTCTTTTATATCCCGTTATCATAGATTTAACCAAATTCTCTTTATATTTAATACTCATTACTATTACACCAATAATATGTGTAAAAATAAACAAGAGTAATAAATATGAAATAGCTTCATGTACATCATCTTCTGCAAACAAACCAGTTACGCAGGACAATATGGATAATGCAATTAAAGTTAATATGGACATACCGCCTGCAGGATTATGACCAAGATATCTCTCAGACTGTTTAGCGGTTACACTCTTTATATACGTACTAATTTTCTTT
>CAZTLZ010000361.1:0-1525 GCA_964614665.1 uncultured Maribacter sp. | reverse complement strand
CGGATATGGCGACGATGGAGAAGAAAGGCATGGCGACGGGTGTCATGGCTGTCCATCCCATTACAGGTGAAGAAGTGCCAATCTGGGTAGCAAATTTTGTTTTGATGACTTATGGGACGGGCGCAGTGATGGCAGTGCCAGCACATGACCAGCGTGATTATGAGTTTGCAACGCGGTATGGCATCGAAATTAAACCTGTTATTTATCCTAGCGATGGCTCAGAGCTTGATATCAGTGAAAAGGCTTATACTGAATATGGAATCATGGCGAATTCTGGTGAGTTTAACGGCCTTGATTTTGCAGAAGGTAAAACAGCGGTAATTGACTGGCTAGCTATTCGCGGTTTAGGCGAGCGAAAAATTAATTATCGCTTGCGCGACTGGGGAGTTTCACGCCAGCGATATTGGGGTTGTCCAATTCCAATGGAATACGATGAGAATGGCAATGAAACACCTGCAGAGAACTTCCCCGTCGAATTACCAACCGATGTGAAAGTCACCGCTTCAGGCTCACCATTAAAATCTATGCCTGAGTTCAGTGACCTTAAAAATGGTCGCCAGCGTGAGACGGATACATTTGACACATTCTTTGAATCATCATGGTACTACGCGCGTTTTTGTAGTCCTGATAGTGATGCAAAAATGCTAGATGAACGCGCTAAATATTGGTTGCCAGTTGATCAATATATTGGTGGTATCGAACATGCGATTTTGCACCTTCTATATGCTCGGTTTTTTAATAAATTGATGCGTGATGAAGGTTTAGTGGACAATGACGAGCCATTTGACCGCCTGTTAACGCAGGGGATGGTGCTTGCCGAAACTTACTATCGGGAAGATAGTGACGGTAAAAAAACATTTTACAACCCTGCTGATGTTTCGGTTGAAAAAAGTGCTCAAGGCAATATTGAGTCAGCGGTTTTGGCGTCTGATGGCTTGCCCGTTATTCACGGCGGCATGGAAAAAATGTCAAAGTCGAAAAACAATGGCGTAGACCCGCAGGCAATGATTGATAAATATGGCGCGGACACAGTGCGCTTGTTTGCTATGTTTGCTTCACCACCAGAGCAATCTTTGGAATGGAATGATGATGCAATTGCGGGTTGTTCAAGATTTTTGCGCCGAGTTTGGGCGATTTATTCCAAACATGAATCGGTGCTAGCTGAGAGTCAATGGCAGATTTTAGAGGGTTTTAAATCAAGCGATAAATCACTTCAGGCACTGCGTTTGAAAACGCATGAAATACTTCAACGCTGCCTACGAGATTTTGAGCGCAACCATTTTAATACTGTCGTTGCGGGTGCAATGGAATTGACGAATGCAATTGAGAAGATGAATGAGGGGGTTTTGCAAACTGATGATGGCAAAACGGTCTTAGCGGAGGCATGCACGGTTTTGTTGAAACTGTTAGCGCCAATTACCCCGCATATTACGCAAGCGATATGGTCGCAATTTGGTGGAAAAGATGAGCTGCTAGACAGTGGTTGGATCGCGGTTGATGAATCGGCATTGGTGCAAGATGAAAT
>CAZTLZ010000360.1:0-1535 GCA_964614665.1 uncultured Maribacter sp. | reverse complement strand
GAACGCCGCATCAACCGCGTGAGACCAGCGATGAAGACAGAAACGGGCATGGATGAATGGCAAGTGACACAAGCACTCACGCAAGCGCTCGGCTATAAAGACATGGCCTATGACAATGCCTCTCAAATCATGGACGAGATCGCAGCTCTCACGCCAACTTTTGCCGGTGTTTCGCATGCAAGCCTTGATGAAAACGGCAGTGTTCAATGGCCATGTAATGATGATGCACCAGAAGGTACGCCAATCATGCACACAGAAGAGTTTGTTCGCGGCAAAGGCTTATTCATCCTCACCGAATACGTACCGACAACTGAGAAAACCAACCGTAAATTCCCGCTAATCCTGACGACTGGACGCATCCTGTCGCACTATAATGTTGGTGCTCAGACTCGCCGGACAGACAATAGCGAATGGCACAAAGAAGATATGTTGGAGGTTCACCCTGCCGACGCGGAAGCCAATGGAATACGCGATGGTGAATGGGCATCGGTAAAAAGCCGCAAAGGTGAAATAACCTTGCGTGCGAAAGTGTCAGAGCGCATGTCACCAGGGGTCGTCTATACAACCTTCCACCACCCAGAAACTGGCGCAAACGTTGTCACGACAGACAATGCCGACTGGGCGACTGATTGTCCCGAATACAAAGTGACAGCCGTTGCAATCGCGCCAGCAAACCATCGCTCTAAATGGCAAGAAGACTTTGTGATATCATCAGATGAAATGCGCAAAATCTTTAAAGGGAAAAGTAAAGTTCCTAGCGAATAGTCGATGAAACATGGGCAATGACACTAAACTTCCATCTACAAGCTCTTCGATCTTGGTTTCAGATGGTACCCAAGACAAAACATGGCATGTGCCGGAAGAAATTCCGGTAGCCTTTGTCTACAATCGGCGCAATTACGCGGTTATGCTTGCAACCCCCGCCGACCTTGAAGACTTTGCCTTAGGCTTTTCACTGACTGAGCGCGTGATCTCTTCAGCAGATCAAATGCAGGAGGTGGATCTGATGACCTCCCCTGTAGGCGCTGAACTGCATATGTCTATCGATGAGGAAAGATTAGAACGTCTGGATGTCATACAACGCCGACGAAACCTCGTCGGGCGTGCAGGTTGCGGATTGTGCGGCCTTGAAAATGCTGAGACTTTTTTTGAGATCTTGCCGCCGGTTGCAGACCTCCCCATGGAGGTCGAACAATCTTCACTGCAAAATGCTTACAAAAGCTTCGAAGCGCACCAAAATCTCAATGAACAGACAAAGTCAGTTCATTGCGCTGCATTTGCGTTGCCCAATGGTGAGATACTTTTGGGTCGCGAGGATGTCGGTCGTCATAATGCACTCGACAAACTAATTGGCGCCTGCATAAAGCGCGATATAGATATGACAAATGGGTTTGTCTTAATATCCAGCCGTTGTTCTTATGAAATTATAGAAAAATGTGCTCGTATGAACATCGGAGCCATCTCTTCAATATCTGGTCCCACAGCGTTTGCTATTCGCAAGGCAAAAGAAGCACATAACAATAATATATTTAATA
>CAZTLZ010000359.1:0-1539 GCA_964614665.1 uncultured Maribacter sp. | reverse complement strand
TTGGACGAAGGAGATTTTGTAATTCAACCCGTACTTAAAACAGGCACCTCCCTCGGCAAAACCGTTGAAACTACTACGCGAATAGAGAAAATTCTATTGAAAAGATTTCCGGAGGTCGAACAGGTCGTTACCCGTATAGGCGCTGCCGAAGTGCCAACCGACCCAATGTCGATGGAAGAAAGCGATGTTATAATTACTTTGAAACCTAAAAACGAATGGGTTTCTGCCAATAGCAAAGATGAATTGGCAAATAAGTTCAAAGAAGCTTTGGCGATTATTCCCAGTATGGAAGTTGAATTTACCCAACCCATCGAAATGCGTTTTAATGAATTGATTACTGGTGTTCGTGCCGATATTGCCATCAAGATTTTTGGAGAAGACCTCGATATTCTCAGTAAAAAGGGCAATGAAATTAAAGACCTCATCAAAGGTGTTGAAGGTGCCGCGGATATCTCGGTCGAGAAAATTGTTGGACTTCCACAAATGAACGTGAAATATGACAGGGCAAAAATCGCCCGCTACGGACTAAACATTCAAGACCTCAACGACATGGTTTCCATGGGCTTTGCGGGACGCACCGTTGGAAGTGTTTTTGAAGGTGAAAAGCGTTTTGATTTAGTCGTTCGCTTGGATTCCGAAAACCGAAAAGACATCGATAATCTTAAAAATCTGTTTGTTGATGTTCCATCAGGAGGGAAAATTCCCCTAAGTGAACTAGCGAAGGTTAGTTATCAAAAAGGGGCTGCTAAAATCTCTCGAGATGATACACGCCGAAGAATCGTGGTTGGTATTAATGTGCGCGACCGTGATTTGCAATCCGTCGTAGACGATGTGCAACTACTGATTAACGAAAACATAAAGCTCCCAATAGGTTATAACATTACCTATGGCGGGCAGTTTGAAAATTTACAAAGCGCGAAATCCCGATTACTAGTTGCCGTGCCAATTGCTTTGTTGCTCATTTTTGTATTGCTCTATTTTGCATTTAAATCAGTCAAGGAAGCATTACTGATCTATACCGCAATTCCATTATCTGCGGTAGGTGGTGTTTTACTTTTATGGATACGTGACATGCCCTTTAGTATCTCTGCAGGTGTAGGTTTCATAGCACTTTTCGGTATTGCAGTGCTCAACGGCATCGTACTTATCGAACATTTTAAAGAACTCAAAAAACAACATTTCAACGATATGGAAACCCTAATCAAACAAGGCACCAAAGACCGTTTGCGTGCCGTACTCTTGACCGCATCGGCGGCGGCTTTAGGTTTTTTGCCCATGGCTATTTCCACCAGTGCAGGGGCTGAAGTGCAGCGCCCTTTGGCGACTGTGGTCATTGGCGGACTCATTACCGCAACCCTTTTGACCTTGGTAGTACTTCCTGTTCTGTATTCTCTATTTGAAAGACAGAAAAAGGCGCCTTTTGCTCCTTCCATAAAAAAGAGTTTATCTATTATTTTGGTGCTATTTAGTCTAGGCTTTTCATCCATAGGAAATGCACAAGAAAATCCGAAGAACTTGAAAGAACTCATCGATTTGGCA
>CAZTLZ010000358.1:0-1545 GCA_964614665.1 uncultured Maribacter sp. | reverse complement strand
CAAGAAAGTAACCCAACTAATCCAACAAGCTATTCAGCGTCAAAAAAATGGTAATGCCCTAGAGTTGCATCAGGACTGGATTCATTTTTTACTCAAGAATTACTACGACCCGATGTATCGTTATCAGATCGCTAAAAAGCAGTCTAGAGTCGTTTTTCGGGGCAATTCAGTGGAAATCGGTCGATATTTAAGCCAACTAACTGGCTGATAATCTAGTGACTAGCTCACTATATAGGAGCCAATTGGGCCGCCTGCTCTAAAAGTTTTCAAACTGAGACTTTTTTCAACTATCTCAACTCGATCTATTGCAATTATCGACCTACACTTAAGGCAAATAAATAATTTAGCGGGAGTGAGGGCTAATGATCAGTATTAACGAGCAGGAAGAAGTATTTACTTTCGTCAATCATGAGATTCACACAAAATCGGCAGCGTTTATGGCTGCGTTGGCTGAGATGAATGTCGAATTCACACGTTTGAACACGGCTGATGTGCAAAATGAAGGAATTTGGCCCGATCGTTTTTACTATATTGTCGAAGGTAATATTTCCGCTGAATATGATGGTAAAGAGTTATACCTGTATGAAAAGGGTGATGTAATCCTTCATCCAACCATCGAAGATGTCGAAGAAACAGGGCTTTATTATTCGGTTAAATCAGAAGTCGTGGTCGAAAGTATGCCAATTCAAAAGCTTCAGCAAGTACTTGCTAGCAATGTTGAGTTGGTGGGGCAATGGATGACCATATCGGCTCTTAACCAATTGCAGCTCAATCAGATGATTGGGGTTCTAACCGAAAAAGAAGAGAGAGCAAACCCTGGTTTTGGTCGCTATAAAGCCGGAATGGCAATCATTAAAGAGGGCGAAGAAGCTGATTTTGTTTACTCTATCAGCGAGGGCACCGCGGTCGCAGTACATAACGATATTGAAGTTGGTGAGATCCACAAAGACGAAATTTTTGGCGCGATTGCGGTACTAACCGAACAAAAACGAACAGCAAGCGTTATCGCCAAGACCGATTGTATTGTATTGATGGTGCATAAGGATGAGTTTTCTAAAATGGTAAAATCCCATCCCAAGCTGTTTTTGAATATACTCACAAGTCTTGCCGAAAAAATTATTTCTTTAAATTCAAAAGTCAGTGAATTGGTCTCTTAAAGGCTGAATTATCCAACAAATTTGTTAATTTGGGCTAATATTATAGAGTTGAATCTATATAGGACTATCACTACTAAGTGAGCTATTTTAAGTTATTTATAACGTTTTTCTTTTTGCTTTTATTTGGAAGTCACTTTACTCCTGTCTATGCCGAAAAGTTGATCTCGGAACCCGAGGTTCGTAATAGCGAATGCCATTTAAACTTTGGGTTGGCTGATTGGCGACCTCTGCAATATATTGATGAGAAGGGGAAAGCTCAGGGCTTTCAGGTCGGGTTAGTAAGAGCTATTGCTGCGGAGTTAGGTTGCAGTTTAACTTTCATAGTGGGTGACTGGAAAGAAATCATAGAAGGACTCAAGGAAGGGACCATCGATTTTGTTCCAGATGC
>CAZTLZ010000357.1:669-1554 GCA_964614665.1 uncultured Maribacter sp. | reverse complement strand
CAGCAGGTCTGCGCCCGGGTGATGTGCTGACCATGATCGACAATCGAAAAATTCAAACCGTCGATGATTTCAACAATGCCGTTAAATCACTGAAGGAAGGTGCTGCGATAGCTGTACTCGTGCAGCGCGGCGACGGCCCGATATTTCTTGCAATGACGGTGGAATAGCCACAGATTGAATGAAGAACGCATTCAGCTTGTGCTGTACAGCCGCTACGGCTGCCACTTATGTGAAGACATGTTGCAACTGTTGCACGACTTCGCCGAAGACCTGCCGTTTGATGTCCGCGTTATCGACATCGATGACCACGCTGATTTAAAAAAACAATACAACGAGGCAGTACCGCTTTTAATGCATAACTCCACTGAAATCTGTCGTCACTTCCTCGATAGCGTTGCGCTGCAGCGTGCGGTCGAAACGGCCCGTGCCAATGCCCAACAGCGTTGTGCGCCGTGATGCAGCAGTCGAACATACGTAACTTTTCGATTATTGCTCACATCGACCACGGCAAATCAACAATTGCTGATCGTTTTATACAAACCTGTGGTGGCCTCAGTGACCGCGAGATGTCGGCGCAGGTGCTCGACTCGATGGATCTCGAGCGCGAGCGCGGTATCACCATCAAGGCGCAGTCAGTGTCATTGTCGTATAAGGCAAAAGACGGTGAAACCTATCAGTTGAACTTCATTGATACCCCGGGGCACGTGGATTTCTCCTATGAAGTTTCCCGCTCGCTGGCTGCCTGCGAAGGGGCGTTGCTGGTCGTTGATGCATCGCAAGGGGTCGAGGCACAAAGCGTTGCCAACTGCTACACCGCCATCGAGCAGGATCTCGAGGTAATTCCCGTACTGAATAAAATCGATCTGCCGGCTGCAGACCCCGAGC
>CAZTLZ010000357.1:0-659 GCA_964614665.1 uncultured Maribacter sp. | reverse complement strand
ACGAGATCGAAGAGATCATCGGCATCGAAGCGCACGACGCAGTGCACTGCAGTGCGAAAACCGGCGAAGGTATCGCTGACGTACTGGAAATGCTGGTCGAGCGGGTTCCGCCCCCCGAAGGTGACGCCGATCAGCCCTTGCAGGCACTGATTATCGACAGCTGGTTTGATAATTTCGTGGGTGTTATCTCGTTAATCCGTATCATCAACGGCAGCCTGAAAAAGCGCGATAAAATGCGCATCATGTCAACCGGTCGCACCTTTCAGGTCGACTCAGTCGGTGTGTTTTCACCCAAGCGCCACGAAACCGCCAGCCTCGAAACAGGGCAGGTCGGGTACGTGATCGCCGGTATCAAAGAGATCGATGCAGCCCGTGTCGGTGACACCCTTACCCTCGAAAGTAAGCAGTGTGAAACCCCGCTCGATGGCTTCAAAGAAGTGCAGCCCCGGGTATTTGCCGGTTTGTATCCCGTAAGCTCAGATGACTACGAATCCTTCCGTGATGCGCTGCAGAAGTTGCGCCTCAACGATTCATCACTGGCGTATGAGCCCGAAACATCAACTGCACTGGGCTTTGGTTTCCGCTGTGGCTTTCTGGGAATGCTGCACATGGAAATTGTGCAGGAACGCCTGGAGCGCGAGTATCAACTCGACCTGATA
>CAZTLZ010000356.1:0-1570 GCA_964614665.1 uncultured Maribacter sp. | reverse complement strand
GCGTCAGACCATAGATACCCAGTGCGAGCCCCATCAACAGCGGTGTTGCACCCGGTAAGTCTTCTGCGTACAGCGCAAATACCGGCAGGATCATAAACAGTCCCAGCATACGGAAGGCGTAGATCATCGCCAGTGATACAGCAGCGCGGCGCTCCTGTGAAGCGAGATTAGAGGACAGAGTGTGAGATGACATCAAAAATAAACAGGTGAATAAGCGATACTGGCTATTGCCGAAAATGCTAAAAGTTGGCATTCTATCAGATTGCTTAAATAACGCTGAATCTTTTATGGATACCATCCAGATCCGTGGTGCTCGCACCCATAATCTTAAGAATATTGACCTCGATATACCGCGCGATAAATTAATCGTTATAACCGGGCTGTCTGGCTCAGGTAAGTCATCACTGGCGTTTGATACCATCTTTGCCGAAGGCCAGCGCCGTTACGTGCAATCGCTATCTACTTATGCACGCCAGTTTTTATCCATGATGGAAAAACCGGATGTCGATACCATCGAGGGCCTGTCCCCCGCTATCTCTATCGAGCAGAAGACCACTTCACATAACCCCCGTTCGACTGTCGGCACCATCACCGAGATCTACGATTACCTGCGATTACTGTTTGCCCGCGCAGGTACGCCTCGCTGCCCCGAGCACGATACCGAGTTACAGGCACAGACCATCAGCCAGATGGTGGACCAGGTACTCGCACTACCTGAAGGCAGCAAACTGATG
Source organism: uncultured Maribacter sp. (assembly GCA_964614665.1). Classification (GTDB taxonomy): domain Bacteria; phylum Bacteroidota; class Bacteroidia; order Flavobacteriales; family Flavobacteriaceae; genus Maribacter_C. The sequence goes on along the minus strand of CAZTLZ010000356.1, from coordinate 836 downwards.
TTACTGGCACCGGTCATCCGTGATCGTAAAGGCGAACACCTGAATCTGTTCAGCGACTTCAAGCAGCAGGGTTTTCTCCGGGTACGCATCGACGGTACCGTGTACGAACTGGATGCTGTTCCTGAACTCGATGCTAAAAAGAAACACACCATCGAAGTTGTGATCGATCGCTTCAAAGTGAGAGAAGACATCAAGACCCGTCTGGCTGAATCGTTTGAAACCGCACTGTTGCTGGCGAATGATGTCGCTACCGTTGCCTGGATGGATAATGACGATGAAGCAGACCTGGTTTTCTCAGCGAAATTTGCCTGCGCACACTGTGGTTACAACTTACAGGAACTTGAGCCAAGATTATTTTCTTTTAATAATCCTGCCGGCGCATGTCCGGAATGCGAAGGCATCGGGCACAATAACTTCTTCGATCCCGAGCGAGTTATCAGTGAATATCTGAGTCTGGCTGGCGGTGCGATCCGCGGCTGGGATCGTCGTAACGCCTACTATTTCAGCATTATTCAATCACTGGCAAGCCACTATGATTTCGATGTCGACATCCCTTTTCAGGAGCTGCCGAAGAAGATTCAAAAAATATTAATGTATGGTAGCGGTAAAGAGAAAATCGTATTTAATTACCCGGGACATGCCGGCAGACGTGGCAAACAACGCACGCATGCTTTCGAAGGTGTATTACATACCATGGAACGCCGTTACCGCGAGACCGAATCAAATCTGGTACGTGAAGAGCTAGCAAAATTTATGTCGGTACAACCTTGCCCCGAATGTCATGGCACGCGTTTGAACGAAGGTGCCCGTCATGTTTTTGTTGAAGACAAAACATT
>CAZTLZ010000355.1:0-1580 GCA_964614665.1 uncultured Maribacter sp. | reverse complement strand
TTGCATGCCTTGTCGAGTTTCGCAGTTGTTCCCGGGTCGCCATCCATCGCTTTAACCACGGCCTCATAAGGAACCTTGGCGTCTGCGGTAATCACAAATGGTAGACTGGTATCACCACCACCTTTTTGATCGATCGCCGTCATTAAGGTCTTTAACTGGGAATTGATTAATCCTTCACCATTTACCGAATAAGTGCCATTTGGGCTGATCACCACTTCGACCTGCTCTGGTTTTTCCTGGGCTGGGTCTCCTTCAGCCTCTGGAAGCTCAACACTCAAATGGGTTTCTTTGGTAAATGTGGTAGAAACCATAAAAAAGATAAGTAACAAAAACACCACATCAATCAGAGGTGTAATGTTTATATCTTCTTGGTTTTTTAGTTGTCTTTTAAATTGCACAGTCTTTCCACGTATTGTTGGATTTGTATCTACGAACTGGATTTAAGGTTTACGCTGCGTTCGCTGTGAAGCGCATCAACGAGCTTTACCGATTCCTGCTCCATCGTAACTACAAGACTGTCTACTCTGCGCAAAAAGAACCTGTGCGCAATCATTGCTGGAATAGCCACACTAAGACCTGCTGCGGTGGTGATCAGCGCTTGAGAAATACCTCCTGCGAGAACGCCCGCATTGCCGGTACCTTCAAGCATAATGTCATTAAAAACCGTTATCATCCCAAAAACGGTACCCAACAAACCCAAAAGTGGGGTCACCGCTGCAATCGTTCCCAGTATAGAAAGCAAACGCTCCATATCGTGAACCACCTGGCTCGCGGATTCTTCAATACTGTCTTTCATGACATCCCGGCCATGGCGGGAATTAGCCAGACCAGCGGCAAGAATTCTGCCAAGAGGTGAAGAGCGACGAAGCTCCTTGAGTTTTTCTCCATCCATTTGATTGTTCTGGATCAGCGACCAGACCTGGCCAAGCTGTTGTCTTGGGGCGATTTTTTCTGGCATTAAGGTCCAGAAACGTTCGATCACTATGGCAACTACAGCAACCGAACATAAAATGATCGGGATCATCAGTATGCCACCAGAGATGAGAATGTCTAACACCGGGATCTCCTGTTATGGTTATTTTGCCCGTATGATACATGATTTTGTCAGCTTCTCTACTGTAGCAAACGGTTTTTTATGCCATTTGTTCAGCTTGGTTATCAGTTTAGGGGGTCAATGCCAGAGGCGCTGCTGTTCTGTACGCGCCATTTTCACCTTTAAGAATTCAGACTTATCGAAGATAAAACTGACGGCTCCGTCTGTGCTGGTGTTGTAAATAAGCGCGCCCGATTGCTGGTAACGCTTGACAACTTTCGCACTCGGATGGCGATAACTGTTTTTGTATCCACTGCTAAAAACCACATGTTCGGCGTTGACGGCTTTTATAAAGTGCCTAGAAGACGAACTATTACTGCCATGGTGAGGAGCAATCAAGATATCCACCGGGCCCGGTAAACTATATATCAATTGGCTCTCCACCTGACGACTGATGTCTCCCGTCAATAGTACACTGACGCTAGAGCGCTGGTCGTCGAAGCGCATCCAAACTACACAGGATGCATCGTTGCCCTCATAAGTATTC
>CAZTLZ010000354.1:0-1612 GCA_964614665.1 uncultured Maribacter sp. | reverse complement strand
AATACCAAACATACCTAGATTTGACACCGTAAAAGTGCTCCCTTCCATTTCGGCCGGAGCAATTTTCTTATTTCTAGCTTTGCTAGCCAATTCTTTTACGGAAGCGCCAATTTGCGTAAGTGACATCTGGTCAGCGAATTTTAATACAGGTACCGTCAATCCATCAGGTACGGCTACGGCAACCCCAATATGAACATGCTGGTGATATACCATAGCGGTATCTCCCCAAGTTGTATTTACCTGAGGGTGTTTTTTCAATGCCATGGCACAGGCTTTCACGACCATATCATTAAAAGAAACCTTAGTCTCTGGTAAGTCGTTAATCTTTTTTCTCGAAGCAATGGCATTGCTCATGTCAACTTCGATGTTCAAATAGTAGTGCGGTGCCGTGAATTTAGATTCAGAAAGGCGTTTTGCAATCACCTTACGCATTTGCGAATTTTTCACCTCCTCTTGTCCTTCTTCCCCCACAGGAAGATTTATAATCGGCGAGGCGGCAACAGCATTGCTAGTAGAAACTTCTTGCGTAGCGACAATCGGAGTAGCGACTTGTGAAGAAGGCTTATAATTCTCAATATCTTTCTTTACAATTCTACCATGATCTCCCGAACCTTTAACATCTGAAAGGTTTATGCCTTTATCTTTTGCCATTTTCTTCGCCAAAGGAGATGCAAAAATGCGTTGCCCATCATCAGCAGAGATGGTAGCAGGTGTGTCCGGTTTTGCCTCCACTTTTTCTTCTTGAAGTTTTTCTTCGGATGGCGTATTTACAGTCGCACTTGAGGCACCTCCTTTTAAAACAGCGTCAACATTTGTTCCGGCAGGGCCAATAACTGCTAAAACCTCATCTACGGGAGAAGATTCCCCTTCTTGAATTCCAATATATAAAAGTGTTCCGGAGTAGAAAGACTCAAACTCCATCGTTGCCTTATCGGTTTCGATTTCTGCTAGAATATCTCCCTCTTCAACCGTATCGCCAACTTTCTTTAACCAAGCTGCGACCGTACCTTCTTCCATGGTATCACTTAAACGGGGCATGGTAATTACCTCGACACCTTCTGGAATTTCAGCTGCTTCCGAACTTGCAGCTGGGGTTTCTGAAACGGGTTCCGATTTAGCTTCTTTTGCTTCAGCAGGTTCCTCTTTTGCTTCAGTAGGAGCAGCACTTCCATTTAGCAATCCCGAGATATCTTCACCTTCTTCCCCAATAATCGCCAATAGCACATCAACCGGTGCAGTATCACCTTCCGCAACACCAATATGTAATAAGGTTCCCTCGTTGAACGATTCAAATTCCATCGTGGCCTTATCGGTTTCGATTTCCGCAAGAATATCTCCTTCCTCAACTTTATCTCCCACATTTTTTAACCATGTGGCAACGGTGCCTTCTTCCATGGTATCACTTAAACGGGGCATATTTACTACTATCGCCATCTATCTCTTATTTATGTTCTACAAATGGAAAATCTTCTTGCTCATACACCATGTCGTACAACTGTTGTACTGGTGGATACGCTGATTCTTCAGCGAATTTCTCACATTCCGCAACGCGCGCTTTTACCCCTTTATCAATCGCTTTGATTTCTTCCTCAGTGGCATATTCGCTCTCTTT
>CAZTLZ010000353.1:0-1614 GCA_964614665.1 uncultured Maribacter sp. | reverse complement strand
CAGGGTCACTGGCAAAGGCATGCACTGACGTTAGCAAACCAGAACGTACGATGAAGGTACCTAACAAACTCAAAGAGAACGTGAAGATGGCTAATAGCACTGTCCATGCGATAAATGCGCCACGTTTCTCAGTGACTGCCAAGGAATGAATTAACGCTGTTCCGACTAACCACGGCATAAATGACGCATTCTCTACTGGATCCCAAAACCACCAGCCGCCCCAGCCAAGCTCGTAGTAAGCCCACCAGCTACCTAATGTGATGCCGATGGTTAAGAACAACCAAGCTGCGTTTGTCCAAGGTCTTGCCCAACGCGCCCATTGTGAGTCTAGCTTGCCAGTCAATAAAGCTGCGATTGCAAAAGCGAATGCAACACTAAAGCCAACATAGCCGATGTATAGCATCGGTGGGTGAATAGCCAAGCCAGGATCTTGTAATAGAGGGTTAAGTTCACGGCCGTCTAAGGCTGCGGGTAGTAAACGTTCAAACGGGTTAGACGTGAATAACATGAAGCTGATAAAGCCAACGTTTACCCATGAAAGTACTGCTAGAACTCTCGTTGTGAAGCCGTTATCAATGCTGCGGCTGTAATTTGCGACCAATAATGTCCATGTGCTTTGGATTAAAATCCACAGTAATAATGAACCTTCATGAGCCCCCCAAACACCGGATATGCGATAGAGCAGGGGTTGTTCGGTGTTGCTGTTGTTTGCAACATAAAGAATCGAGAAGTCATGCGTTATGAAGCTGTAAGTCAGTATCGCATAAGCAAAGAGAATCAAATAAAACTGTAAAGACGTGCCTAGCTTGGCTAATGCAAGGTTAGTTCCTCGAATACATAAAGTGCCCTGAAAAATCGCGACTAGCAGTGCCAAAATGAGCAAGACTTGTGCGAACTCAGGGAGTATAGATAAAAGTGATTGCATAGATGTTTGTGTCGTCTGTTTATCTTGTAGCTATTATGAGCTTAATTGCTCAGCGCATTGGCTTGCTTGTGCTTCCATGAGGCTTTCGCCTGCTTCAGAAGGAACGTAGTTTTCATCATGCTTGGCCAGAACTTGGCTAGCAGTCATCACATTTTCTGCGCTGAACTTACCATTAGCTACAATCGTTTGTCCTTCGCGGAATAGGTCAGGAAGAATACCTGTGTAGATCACTTTGATGTCTGCTTTGCAGTCAGTCAAAACAAATTCAGTGCTAATCTTGTCATCAAGTCGCTTGACGCTATCAGGCTTAACAATGCCCGCGATGCGGTATTTGCTATCGATATTAACGCCTTGGGTTGCTACATCTTCAGGGCTAACAAAAAAGCGTATGTTTTCCTTGAATGCGATTAGACCTAGGCCAACAGTGATAACAACACCGACTAAAATGGCAATGACAATAATTAAACGATTCTTTTGTTTTGGTGTCATGAGATTTTATGCTTTTGTTTTGTCTTTGTATTGCTTGTAGCGCTACGTTTCTCACGAGCATCTTGTTGTTTCGCTTGTCGGTTCAATGTCGACAAGATAGTTTTACGTTTATTCACTGCGTGAAAAATTAACCATAGCATCCCAGCAGTAGTAATGAGCCAAGAACTCCAAACGTATTTAGCATAACCACCCATGGCGAA
>CAZTLZ010000352.1:486-1631 GCA_964614665.1 uncultured Maribacter sp. | reverse complement strand
CGAACCGTTTCCTGGGTGCTGAAGGTTAACAAACATTGTTCGTTGATCTGGAGTAACGGTAATACCTGTGACTTCGTCATAATTGATGCCTGTCAACAAACGACGTGATTCGCCAGTTCTGGAATCGAAAACAACCAGTTGATTTTGTAAACCAAATTCTTGACCGCCGTCTGTGCCAACAAAGATTCGGCCGAATTTATCTGCCCACAATGCATCTGGGCTACCCATGGTTTGTTCGGTTCCGAGAGTGTCGCTGGCGAGAGCGAAAATGTCCCACTTGAACGAAGAGCCGGTGTAATTGTTTGAGTCTTTCCAGCGGATAATATGGCCAGTGGAGTTTGGCGCTTTGGGGTTTGCAGCATTTGTTACCCTTCGTTCCAAATTATTGGTCAGGGTACAGTACACCTTTCCGTCGGCACCAATGGTGGTCCACTCTGGGCGATCCATTGGCGTAGCGCCCAATAGGTCGGCCGCCATGCGCGAATAGATAAGCACTTCAGCTTGAGAGCTGAAACGCGCCGCAAGTATTGGGTTATCAAGTGTTAGCTCCAACCAATCACCGGTTCCGTCATCGTTGAAGCGTGCGACAAACAAGGCGCCTTCATCCAGAGGGCTTTTGTTGGCGCTCAGCATTTTGCGGTAGTTGGTTTTTGAAACGAATTTGTAAATGTAATCAAAACGCTGATCGTCGCCCATGTAAGCAACCACTTTACCGCTTGCACCAACGGCGATAGCAACAGCTTCATGTTTAAAGCGACCAAGAGCGGTGCGCTTAACTGGCTTTTTTGACGCATCGCGAGGGTCGATTTCTACAATCCAGCCAAAACGATTTTGTTCATTGATATAGTCATCCTCGGAAAGGTCAAAGCGTTTATCAAACTTCTCCCAACCGTAACCAAAACCGGTGTGATCGAAACCATAGCGCTGCTGTTCTTTGGTTCGAACTGCGTTAAAACTTTCACCTTCTGTTGAACCAAAATATCCGTTAAAGTTTTCTTCGCAAGTCAAGTAGGTACCCCAAGGTGTAGGACCTGAACCGCAGTTGTTAAGTGTTCCAAGAGGGATATTATTATAGGTATCAATCAGGCCAGCTGGTAGAAACCGTGCCGACTCCGACACCTATAGATATTATCTCTTGGCCTGTT
>CAZTLZ010000352.1:0-476 GCA_964614665.1 uncultured Maribacter sp. | reverse complement strand
GCAACTGAGAATCTGCCGCAGGACCAGAAAATTCCATCGGAGTATTTACGGTAATTCGGCGACTGTTGCGGCTGGCAACGACTTCCCAGTTGCCTCTGTTGTAACCGCGGCCTTTTCTTTCCAGCGCGACAATAGATACCCCGTGAACCGCCTGGGACAATCTGACATCCTCTAAGCTCTCCGGTGTGCTTTTACCAAGGACATGGGAGTTAGTGCCGTATTCGTGATTGATTGCTAACATTCCCTTGTTACGGTTCCAGCGGCTTGCAAAAAACCACATGCCATCGTGGCCGATGCCGATTTGGCGACTGGCTTGTTTAGATGTTGGACGGGTATTAGGGTCACCTTTAAATTCTGGTGCCAAGCCCGGTTCTAAAGGGGTTCCCCATGGTATAAGAACATCAAATTGATAGTCTTCAGAGATTGTTGGCTCGCGGTTGTCACTCTTTCCGACTGAATTTGGAACTGTGGAAAAG
>CAZTLZ010000351.1:327-1645 GCA_964614665.1 uncultured Maribacter sp. | reverse complement strand
CGTATGGAATGATATGAACGAACCCGCAGTAATGGAAGTTCCTACAAAAACCGCTCCGTTGGATACACGCCACAATTTTGATGGACATCCTTGTACACACCGAAAGGCCCATAACGTATATGGTATGCAAATGGTAAGGGCAACCTACGAGGGAATTAAAAAACATGTGTATCCTAAAAGGCCTTTTGTAATTACGAGGGCGGCCTATGCAGGAACACAACGGTATTCTTCAACATGGACAGGGGATAATGTAGCCACTTGGGAACATTTGTGGATTGCCAATGTACAGGTACAACGCATGTGTATGAGTGGTATGTCTTTTGTCGGTTCAGATATTGGTGGGTTTGCCGAACAACCTAATGGGGAGTTGTTTGCCAGATGGATTCAATTAGGGGTTTTTCATCCTTTTTGTCGGGTGCATTCTAGTGGTGATCATGGAGATCAAGAACCTTGGTCCTTTGATAGCGATGTTACCGATATTGTTCGAAAGTTCATAGAATTGCGGTATCAACTCTTACCCTATTTATATACCATGTTCTGGAAATATTCCAAGCATGGAGTGCCTATGTTAAAGTCTTTGGTCTATTTTGACCAAGGAGATACACAGACCCATTTTAGGACGGATGAGTTCATTTTTGGGGAACAAATATTGGTATGTCCGGTTCAAGAACCCAACGCCCAAGGTAGAAGAATGTACATCCCTCGTGGAAAATGGTACAATTATTGGAATGATGAGGTGACGGAAGGTGGAAAAGAAAGATGGGTAAAGGCCGATATTGATAAAATACCCTTATTTATTAAAGAGGGGGCGATAATACCAAAATACCCAGTTCAGCAGTATGTTGGGGAACTTGAGATCAAAGAACTGTTATTGGACGTATATTTTAGGATCGGCACTGAAAGCTCAACGGTTTATGAAGATGATCAGGACGGCTATAATTATAAAAAGGGGGACTATAGCCTTAGGAACTTTAAATTGCAGGGTAAGGAGAACGAAATGATTATCCAGCAGTTCAAAGATGGGACTTTTACCACATCTTATAACACCTTCAAGCTTAATATTCATGGACTGCCATTCAAGGTTAGTTCTGTTGAGATTGATAACGAGAAAGTATCGTTGGAGGATATAAAGCTAAATGGAAATAATGTAATTGAGGTAAGTAAGGAATTTACCCAATTACATATAAAGGGAAATTAATTTTTTTGTACATTAACAAAACTAAACACTATAAACAATGAAAAAAGTAGTATTGATAATCGCCGTATTTTTGGGGGTGGCGGCCTGTATCCCTTTCGGCCCGATCGAATATCGGGTAGA
>CAZTLZ010000351.1:0-317 GCA_964614665.1 uncultured Maribacter sp. | reverse complement strand
GGCCTGTAAGGTAAACCCGTTTACGGGTAAAAAAGTTCTTAATTTTTATCCAAATAGTCAAATTTTCCCCATGGCATTTGCGCAGTATGATCAATTTCTTGGGGACAACAAGGTAGTAGAGGGTACGGTCGAGGCCAGAATGATTACAAAAGTTGGCCAGCGTATATCTTCGGCCGCAGAACGTTGGTTATCCGCAAATGGTTATGCAGGGTATCTTAACGATTATAAATGGGAGTACAATCTGGTTAACGATGAAACGGTCAATGCTTGGTGTATGCCTGGTGGAAAGATTGTTTTTTATACGGGAATATTGCCCA
>CAZTLZ010000350.1:0-1680 GCA_964614665.1 uncultured Maribacter sp. | reverse complement strand
TGGGTTTTGCTAGTTGGCGGCGTCGGTATCGTTATCGGTCTGGCTACTTTTGGTTATAAAGTGATAGCGACCGTCGGTAAAAAAATTACTGAGTTAACGCCAAGCCGTGGTTTTGCAGCTGAGATAGCAGCGGCAGGAACCGTCGTATTAGCGTCATTTACTGGTATCCCTATCTCCACGACACATACATTGGTTGGTGCAGTACTCGGGGTGGGTTTTGCTCGGGGTATCGGTGCGATCGATATGCGAGTGGTTGGTAATATCTTTATGTCCTGGGTCGTCACGTTACCTGCTGGTGCGCTCTTATCAATATTGTTCTTCTATACCCTGAAAGGTATCTTCAGTTAACTGGTTTAATTAACAGGGTGGGTGTGTCAATATGCCCATTCTGTTTTTAAAAATTAACCAGATAGAAGCCTGATATGTCCTCAGTTCCTGATGAACTGCTATCGCTAGTTCCGCTTTCATTACATCCAGTTGTCAAAAATCACTGGTCAGATTGGCTTGTTTCATGTGAGACCAAAAATCTAGTAGACGATTCCAGTTTACCGCTTCCTCAATTAGGTAGAACCTGGGCGTGCAGTGATTTTATTGCACGTAACTGTATACGTTACCCAGAAATTATTTACAAATTAATTGCTGAAGGTTTTGATTCCGCGCGTGATTTTGAAGGCTATCAGGATTTAGTCGGGCAAGTAGTAAATGAGACTGGGGATGAAGAGCGGTTGATGTCGTCGATACGAATTTTACGTCAGCAAGAGATGATGCGGATCGCGTGGCGTGATCTAAATTCGTTGGCAGATACTGAGACCATCTTGTTCGAGTTAAGTGATCTTTCGCAGGCCGTTGTTACCGTTGTGCTTCGGTATCTCGAACAGGAGCGTGCGGAAATTTTTGGTATGCCTCTGGATGAAGATGGTGAAGAGCAATCGCTGCTGGTCTTTGCTATGGGAAAAATGGGCGGGCGTGAACTCAATTTTTCTTCTGATATCGATCTGATTTTTGCCTTTTCCAAAGATGGTGAGACGACGGGGCGACGTAAGACTTCGCATTATGAATTTTATCTGGCGGTCATTCACAAGCTTATAAAAGTTCTGGACGAAGTGACCGCAGAGGGTTTTGTTTACCGTGTTGATGTCAGGTTGAGACCCTTCGGTGATAGTGGTCCGGTGGCCATGAGTTTTGCTGGTCTGGAACAGTATTATCAATCGCAGGGGCGAGACTGGGAACGGTATGCGATGATCAAGGCAAAGTTGATCGGTGGTCGTGATAAAGACAAGCAGTATCTATATTCGATGTTAAAACCCTTTATATACAGACGTTATCTTGACTTCAATATGCTCGAGTCCATCCGGGAGATGAAAGCGATGATCGATGCACAGATGAAACGAAAACGTATGGTCGATAACATCAAGCTTGGTCCGGGCGGTATCCGCGAGATCGAGTTTATCGGGCAGACGTTGCAGTTGATCCGTGCGGGTCGTGAACCAGAGTTGCGTGAGCGCAGTATCGTAAGAGTGTTGAGCTTACTTGCTGATAAAGATTATCTGCAACACTTGGAAGTTAATAATTTGGTACAGGCCTACTGGTTTTTGAGGAAGCTGGAAAATCGCCTGCAGATGTTAAATGATCAGCAGACTCATACTTTGCCAGCTGATGAAATCGCACAGGCGCGTATAT
>CAZTLZ010000349.1:0-1683 GCA_964614665.1 uncultured Maribacter sp. | reverse complement strand
GGGAATGGAGCACGTACGTATGCGTCCTTCGATGTATATTGGAGATGTAGGAGTTAGAGGTTTGCACCACTTAGTATATGAGGTGGTAGACAACTCTATAGATGAGGCTATGGGAGGTTACTGTGACGCTATAGATGTTACTATTAACGAGGATAACTCAATCACGGTACGAGATAATGGTCGTGGTATCCCTGTAGGGATTCATAAAAAGGAAGGTGTATCTGCATTACAAGTAGTAATGACTAAGATAGGTGCCGGTGGTAAATTTGATAAAGACTCTTATAAGGTTTCTGGTGGTCTACACGGGGTAGGTGTATCTTGTGTGAATGCACTTTCTAACCATCTTAAAGCTACGGTTTATAAAGAAGGTAAAGTATGGGAACAAGAGTATGAACGTGGTAAAGCATTATACCCAGTAAAAGCTATAGGTGATACAGATTTTACAGGTACCGAAGTTACGTTTACTCCTGATGATTCTATCTTCCAGCAAACTACAGAGTACAATTATGACACGCTTGCTTCAAGATTAAGAGAGCTGGCTTACCTTAATAAAGGTATCACTGTAACACTTACAGACAAGCGAAATAAGAAAGAAGATGGTGAGTTTGAAAATGAAACTTTTCACTCTAACGAAGGTCTTTCAGAATTTGTACGTTTCTTAGATGGTAACCGTAACCCTATTATAGGGAACGTTATCTCTATGGAGGGTGAGAAAAATGGTGTCCCTGTAGAAGTTGCTATGATTTATAATGATAGCTATGCAGAGAACTTACACTCATATGTAAACAACATTAACACACACGAAGGAGGAACACACCTTGCAGGTTTTCGTCGTGGTCTTACGGGATCACTTAAGAAATTTGCAGATGCCTCTGGAATGCTAGATAAACTTAAGTTTGACATTGCGGGAGATGATTTCCGTGAGGGTCTTACAGCTATTATTTCTGTAAAGGTAAGTGAGCCACAATTTGAAGGGCAAACTAAAACCAAACTAGGTAACCGTGAGGTTACATCTGCAGTATCTCAAGCAGTGGCAGAGATGATTGAGATCTATATGGAAGAAAACCCGAATGATGCTAAGACCATTGTTCAAAAGGTAATTCTTGCAGCTCAAGCTCGTCACGCAGCAAAGAAAGCGCGTGAGATGGTGCAACGTAAGACGGTAATGAGTATAGGTGGTTTACCTGGTAAATTATCTGACTGTTCTGAAACAGATCCTGCAGTTTGTGAAGTATTTCTTGTTGAGGGTGACTCGGCAGGTGGAACGGCTAAGCAAGGTCGTGACCGTGAGTTTCAAGCCATTTTACCACTACGTGGTAAGATCTTGAACGTTGAGAAAGCAATGCAACATAAAGTTTTTGAAAACGAAGAGATCAAAAATATGTTTACTGCTTTAGGTATTTCTATTGGTACAGAAGAAGACCCAAGAGCTTTAAACTTAACTAAATTACGTTATCATAAAGTAGTTATTATGTGTGATGCCGATGTAGATGGTAGTCACATTTCTACTCTTATTCTTACTTTCTTCTTCCGCTATATGAGGGAGCTGGTAGAAAAAGGTTTTGTATACATCGCAACACCACCATTATACTTGGTTAAAAAAGGTCAGAAAAAGCAATATGCTTGGGATGATAAAGAACGAGATGCAATAGCAGAGCGTCTGGGTACTCAAGGTGTTTCTAT
>CAZTLZ010000348.1:0-1685 GCA_964614665.1 uncultured Maribacter sp. | reverse complement strand
GCTGTAGGGCGTGCTGCAATGGCAATGATTGAGGAAGTTCGTCGTCAGTTTAGGGATATTCCACAATTAAAGGCAGCCCTTGAGGTAATGAGAGCTGTTGATTCGGATATGTCGAAAGCAAGTAAGGAACAACGAGCTATTTTTGATCAAGCTGATGGTCTTGCAGAGTATGATAAGTGTGTAGATATTTCTACGAAAGCCTCTATTAAGGAAATGGTATTGCCAGGTTTATTGGCCATTGCTGTTCCAGTTGCGGTTGGTTTCATTGGTGGTGCCGAGATGTTGGGTGGTCTTTTGGCTGGTGTAACAACTTGTGGTGTGTTGATGGCGATTTTTCAATCGAACGCTGGTGGTGCATGGGATAATGCTAAAAAAATGATTGAATCTGACGGACGTAAAGGTTCTGATGCACATAAAGCAGCCGTTGTTGGTGATACCGTGGGAGATCCGTTTAAAGATACATCTGGTCCATCTTTGAACATCTTGTTGAAGTTGATGTCCGTTGTTGCCTTGGTAATTGCACCAAGTATCGCCATGAGCGGAGAAAGTGGGATGGCAGATACGAATAAAGAAATAAATATTTGGATCGATGAAGATGGTAAGAAACATGAGATTTCCGCCGACAAAGAAATACACTTTTCAGACGTTGATAGCAAAGGTCATGTAGAAAAGAAAATAGAGGTAGAAATGGAAGAAGAAGGAGATATAACTGTTGCTACCGTTACAACTACGACTACTGAAAATGGTAAAAAATCGGAGGAGGTTAAAAAATTCAAAGGAACCGAAGCTGAGGTAAAGGCGAAAATCCAAGCGATGAAATCGTAAGGCCTTCATCTGGCTCATGCTAAAATTGGAGAGGATCGGCAAAAGAGGTCAAGGTCAATATTGAAAGAAACGATGACGGTACGGCAAAAGCTAAGGTTGATGCCTACAACCAAAAATTATCTGATTCAAAAATTAGTATTAAAGAGATTGAGGAAAAGGAAGAAATGTAAACTTCTTTACTAAATAAAAAACCCATCAACTGACTAGTTGATGGGTTTTTGTTTTCTTAAGTTATCTGCATTCCAACTATTTTATTGCTTCTGTCTCCAAAATAACCGATGAATCAATTTTGATAATTTCCGCATTTGGAGATTTGCCAAGGTCAAAACCTTTGGTATCGTCTTGTGTCTTCAATTCTAAGACGATATAAACTAATCCCAATATGAACATGAGACTTATCACGAAGTATAAGCCTCGATTTCTGTTCAAATCTTTTTCAAAGTTCTTTTTAGGTTTCATATTCCGAAGTCTTTAAAGTTTAAAACCACCCCTTGGTTATCGGGATGGTTTTAATGAAGCAAAAACTGAACCGATTAATTGCTCAGCCTATAAGTGATGGGAATACTAAAAGGTACTCTAACGGGATTTCCCCTTTGTTTACCTGGGGTCATTCTGGGTAGTTTACTGATAATTCTAGCCGCGTCTTTTTCCAGATTTTTATTTGGTCCTCGCATTCTGATATTACTGATACTACCATCTTTTTGAATTTCGAACATGATATTCACTTTTCCTTGGATACCCATTTCTTGTTCTAACTCAGGGTATCGAAAATTTTTGATAATATGCTTTTTCATCATTTTGTTGAAACAAGCTCTCTTGTCAGATTCATTTTCACAACCAGGAAAAACAGGTACGTCTTC
>CAZTLZ010000347.1:0-1687 GCA_964614665.1 uncultured Maribacter sp. | reverse complement strand
ACGACGACACCAACTTGTGGGAGCAATTCCAAGAAGCTGCTAATACGGCCTATGAGCCGTGCAAGGCCTTTTTTGAAGATCAATCTGCCGAGCGAGAAGGCAACGCCAATAAAAGAGCAGAATTAAATAAACAAATGCAAGAATACCTGGACCAATACAACTGGGATGACGCCAACTGGAAAGACGTGGAAAAAACCTTGCGCACCGCGCGCGAAGCCTGGCAAAGCTACTGGCCCGTAGCCAGAAAAGAAAACAAAGCCCTGCAAGAACGCTTTGATAGCATTGCCAATACCATTTACGAAAAACTCAACGCAGAGTACGACCGCAATAAAGTTAAAAAGCAAAATATTGTCGAGCAAGCACAAAAACTTTTAGAGTTAGAAGACAGCTTTGAAGCCACCGAAGGCGCCAAAAAACTGCAAAGCCAATGGCAAAGTACCGGCCGCGCGAAAGCCAAAGAAGACCAAGCCCTATGGACGGAGTTTCGTAAAGCGTGTGATGCTGTTTTTGAAAAACGCAAAGAGCAATCGAATGCTGCAAAAGAAGAGCGTGAAAAGGTTAAACTAGAGGCAGAGGCTTTACTCACCAAGCTCAGTGATGCGCTCAAGTTAACGGGCCCCAACTATTTTGCCAATAAAGCCGAGGTTGAAGCGACACAAAATACATTTAAATCCTTAGAGGGGCTGCCGCGAGAACACGAAAAATCACTACAGCAGCGCTTTCAAAAACTCTGCAGGCAACTAGACGATAAAACAAGCAGCGAGCGTAACCTAGCGCAAGCAGGCACTTGGTTAGCGGTACTCGGTGCACACAATGCGCTTTGCGCCCTAGAGCGCTCTCCCTCTACCGAGCAAGAGCAAGCCGTTGCCAACACACTAAACAATGCAGATAAGTGGCCCAACGCAGCAACCAGCCAACTTAAACAGCGCGCAAAAACCCCAGCCGCCGCTGACAGCGGCGCTAAAACCGAGAAGGCCCTGCGCTTGCTGTGTATTCGCTCAGAAATAGCCAATGACATAGAGACCCCAGCAGACGACAAAACCTTACGTATGGAGCACCAAGTAAAGCAACTGCAACAGGGGTTGGGCGGGCATGGCCAAAACAGCACACAAGGCTTTGAGGCTTTACTTTGCGAATGGGTAGCCCACCCGGCCATAGACGAAGGCATCTATGAGCCGTTAGAGGCGCGCTTTCTTTCAGCATGGAACATTCAAAAAACCGAACACAAACCTGAAACGACCGAGATAGAATAAAGCCTTGCAAATCAGGGCCCTTTAGGTATTATGGGCGCCTCTTTTTTGGGGGGCACCCCATCAAGAATCGGAGCGTAGCGCAGCCTGGTAGCGCACTACACTGGGGGTGTAGTGGTCGTGGGTTCAAATCCCGCCGCTCCGACCAATTCCTGTACCCTTCCTCGTTAGCAATCACCAACCGTACAAAAACGGGACAAAAACTCGGGACAAAAACTATTTTCCCGCGAAGCCGATCTCGTAACCCTTCCGCCGCCTGCATGCATATACAGTATTTTAGCAACAGCTTTTCTCATCATGATGCTTGGAAGGAATCACCATGATCAATCAACTAAAACGCATTTTATCTACTCTAGAGAAAGCCATGCTCGCCCCTGCCCTCGCAGAAATTGAAGCCGACAGATTTAACCTAAACACTATCGCTGAAGACTTACCCG
>CAZTLZ010000346.1:0-1688 GCA_964614665.1 uncultured Maribacter sp. | reverse complement strand
GCCGTTGAGTCCTTTATGGATGAACTTGCTGAACAAGCTAAAAAGGATCCGTTGAATTTTCGAATCGAGCATTTGAATGACCAACGGGCTATTGATGTGATTGAAAAAATTAGGGAATTGACCCTTACCGAAAAAACAGTTGCAAATGAAGGTATTGGGTATGGATTTATGCGGTTTAAAAACACGGATGCCTACTCAGCTGTAGCCGCAAAAGTGGTTGTTAATAAATCTAATGGTCAGGTATCTATAATTAAAATGTGGGCGGCTATTGATGTTGGCGAAGTCATAAATCCTGATGGTCTCAAAAACCAGATAGAGGGCGGAATGATCCAGGCGGCAAGTTGGACTTTAAAAGAACAGGTTATATTTGATGAAAAAAGAATTAAAAGTATTGATTGGTCAACCTATCCTATCTTTAGATATTCAGAAATTCCCGACTTAGAAGTGGCTATTATAGATAGACCCGATGAACCCGTTGAAGGCGCTGGTGAAATTGCTATTCCACCAACGGGAGCGGCGATAGCCAATGCTATTTACCAGGCCTCTGGAAAACGTGTTTACAATTTACCGATTACCCCGGATAAAATATGGGGTAGCATTTAAATAATCCATTATTATTAAGAATAATTTACTCATATCCACTAATATTCCATAAGCAATGAAGTACTTTAAATTATTTTGCATTTTATGTATCTCTGGTGTTGTACTATACGGCTGTAACCAAACCAAAAAAAAATCATCAAGTACAGTAGTCGACGTAAAAGTGGAACCCGATAGCCTAACTTTAGTGGCAATGGCTACCTATGGAAACATGTGTGCAAGCTGTCATGGTAGCAATATTTTGTCATTTGCCGGACACCGATGGAAGCATGGTACCGAAACGGATAGTATTTTCAATTCTATAAAGCATGGGTATGAGGGAACGGAGATGATAGCATGGGGAAATGTTCTTTCTGATGATCAAATCAATAATTTGACGAATTATATCCAAAAAGAAATAGAAAATGTGGCGCAATACGGTTTTCAGGAAGAGCGACTGGAAACAGATACCTTGCAAACGGAACTGCTGACCATAAAATTAGATACTATTGTATCAGGAATGGTGCAACCCTGGGGAATGGTTTTTCTGCCTTCTGGAGATATGCTGGTGACCGAGCAATCGGGTGAACTATTTCGCATCGATGCAGAATCGAACAAGATTCCGGTTTCTGGCGTACCTAAATCCAAATATAGGGGACAAGGAGGTTTGATGGATTTGGAGCTACATCCAGATTTTGAGAACAACAATTGGCTTTATGTGAGTTATTCAGATTTTCGGGTTGAGGGGAAAGATACACTCGCTGGTACGGCTCTAAGTCGATTTAAATTTTCTAACGACAAATTGACCAATGAAGAGAAACTCTTTGAAGGTCATCCTTTTGGTACTGCCGGATCGCACTTCGCAGGGCGTATTGAATTTGATAATGATGGGTATTTGTTTCTTTCCGTTGGTGATAGACGTAAGGAAAATGAGAACCCGCAATCACTTAGCAACTACAATGGGAAAATTCACCGCTTGATGGATGATGGTAGAATACCGTCGGATAATCCGTTTGTAGGTCAAGATTCAGTAATTCCCACTATTTATAGCTACGGGCATCGAAATCCACAAGGCTTGGCAATTCACCCAACAACCAATCAGATATGGG
>CAZTLZ010000345.1:0-1693 GCA_964614665.1 uncultured Maribacter sp. | reverse complement strand
AACTCGTCATTAATGATCGGAGGCACCCAATACGGATTATTCTTGTAAAGTGAAAATGGAAACTTTACAAACTTTTTCAATTCTGATTTTGTGACCGCTTCTTTGAGGGTGACCATACGTAGGCTTTTGTACAGTCAATATTAGGCATATTAATTTAGTGGGGAAAGCAAGAGCTAAATTTTATATAATACCGAAGAATCATTAAAACTCGATAACCCCGTCATCTTTTGTCTTTTTACCCTTATTTTTTCTTTTCTCCTCTTTTTTAAGTTTTCGAAGCTGCTTTTTAGAGGGGCCTAAGTCAATATCTTCTGCACCTGAACCATTATTGTTGCCTTCCTTTTTGCCCTCTTTCTTCTTCTTTTTCATGGCATTCTTTCTGATAGGACCGCCATTTTCACCGGCCTCTTGGTCTTCAATCGCAGGTGGGGGGTCTTGATGAAAATCAAATCGATATGAGAACCCACCTGAAATAAAGATTCGCGAAGGCGTATTTTTAAAGCTGGCCCCCATACTGACATCTACCTGTAATCCATCACGAAGCAAATGGGCAACGCCACCACGTAGTAGTAAATCGGCATAGCGATCACTGTCTATGCCTTGATGTTCAACAAATGTGCTCCACTTAGGATTTCTAAAAGCATAGGATAGAGATACGAGATAACTCATTTCGGGAAAATCTGAGGTAATCCTATCATAAGCGATATTTGAAATCAAGACAAACCGAGGCGTTAGCCTACTCTGGGTCGCGATCATAACCCTATACATTACAGTCGGGTCCCCCATATAATTTGGGTTGTCCAAAAGATTGAAGGTAGCCCCTCCATAAAGTGATACCGACGGAATCAGATTGCTCAATTGAAAAAGATTGTTTTTTCGCCAACTGTATAAATTGGGCTTGTTGCGTTCTGGAGATTTATATCTATCGTATAACAAATATTTCAATCCTAATCTGTTACGTGAGAACTTTGCAAACGATGTTTCAATCCCAGTATTGGCAAAAGTTTTGGATTCGTTTTGAAAAGTGCCTTCCCAGTTGATTTCCAATTGTTCAAAAAGGAGTCCATAACGCAATGAAATATCACTGCCAAGAATATTCGATTGTGTATTCAGTAGCGTATGATCGCTTTGTTCGTAACCAAGACCCATTTCCAATTGCAGCACATTTTTACCAACAGCATACGCGCTCACAGAAAGTCCGGGTCGATTTGAGTTGATCACATCGGTATATTGAGAAATACCCAGAAAGGGCAATAAAAGAAGGGTTAGAATCGAAAGGATTTCTAGTTTTTTCGTTTCAAGGGATTTGCCCATGGGTGCGATTTTATTATTATTTTAAGACCTTACGTTACCTAATACAACGCAAGAATTGTATTTTTGATATATCCTACAATAAATTATATGGCATTTTTAAAAACAGTTTTGATTATCATAATGGGCTATTATCTTTTTAAGATATTGGCTAGACTGTTCGCCCCTAAAATCATCAATTACGCTGCTAAGAAAACAGAAGCACATTTCAAAGAGCAATTTGGGCAATTCAATCAGCAGTCCCAAACACAAGGTGAAGAACGTGTTGGTGATGTGATTATCAAAAAGAAACCAGCTAGAAAAAAAAGTACTTCAGAAAAAGTTGGGGATTATATTGACTTTGAGGAAATTGATTGAGTATTTTAGCGGAAACAACCACTAA
>CAZTLZ010000344.1:967-1695 GCA_964614665.1 uncultured Maribacter sp. | reverse complement strand
TCCGGATGGAACCATAAAAGTTCTCGTGGAAGGTGTAGAGCGTGCAGAAGTAATTAATTATTCAGAAGGCGAAGAATTTTTTAGCGCACAAATTGGTTTGCTAGAAAGTGAAGAAGAAGACGAAAAAGAATTAGAAGTTTTAGCGCGTTCTGTAACCACTATGTTTGAACAGTACGTTAAGCTAAACAAGAAAGTGCCACCAGAAGTGCTAACTTCACTTGCTGGTATTGATGAGCCTTCAAGGCTTGCAGATACCATTGCGGCACACATGTCGTTAAAGCTTGATGAAAAGCAACATGTGCTAGAAATCAGAACCGTGCAATTGCGTCTAGAGCACCTTATCACCTTGATTGAAGGTGAGTTAGATGTATTGCAAATTGAAAAGCGCATACGCGGACGTGTTAAGCAGCAAATGGAAAAGTCTCAGCGCGAGTACTATTTGAATGAGCAAATGAAAGCTATTCAAAAAGAATTAGGCGAGATCGATGATGTTCCGAATGAAGTAGATGAGCTGCAAGATAAAATTGAAAAAGCGGGCATGTCTAAAGAAGCCAAAGAAAAGGCTGACTCAGAATTAAGTAAATTAAAAATGATGTCACCGATGTCGGCAGAAGCAACCGTGGTTAGAAACTATATTGATTGGTTGGTGGGAGTGCCGTGGAAGAAAAAGTCTAAGGTGCGTAATGACCTCGCCGCAGCAGAAGATATTTTAGAAGAAGACCACTATG
>CAZTLZ010000344.1:0-957 GCA_964614665.1 uncultured Maribacter sp. | reverse complement strand
TGGCTGTACAACAACGGGTAAAGAAATCTAAAGGTCCAATATTATGTTTAGTGGGACCACCGGGTGTAGGTAAAACCTCAATAGGTAAATCGATCGCGCGTGCGACGAATCGTAAATTCTCACGAATGGCACTAGGTGGCGTGCGTGATGAAGCAGAGATTCGTGGTCATCGCAGAACCTATATAGGGTCATTGCCAGGCAAAATCATTCAGAATCTTTCAAAAGTGGAAGTTCGCAACCCATTATTCTTGTTAGACGAGATTGATAAGATGGCGGCGGATTTTCGTGGCGATCCAGCTTCCGCTATGTTGGAAGTATTAGATCCTGAGCAAAACCATACTTTTGCTGATCACTATCTAGAAGTAGATTACGATTTGTCAGACGTAATGTTCGTGGCCACTGCCAACACATTAAGTATTCCTGGTCCATTGTTAGACCGAATGGAAGTGATTCGTTTACCGGGTTATACCGAAGACGAGAAGAAGAATATCGCCATTAAATATCTTGTGCCAAAAGCTATGAAAGCCAATGGTCTTAAAGATGACGAAATTAATTTTGCTGACACGGCCGTACGAGATGTGATTCGTTATTACACACGTGAAGCCGGCGTGCGTAACTTAGAACGAGAAATATCAAAAGTTTGCCGTAAAGTAGTTAAGTCAATTGTACTTACCAAAGGTAAAGACAAAGGCGCATCTAAGATATCCATTACCACTCGAAACTTAGAAAAATATTTGGGCGTGAAACGTTTCCGTTATGGATTAGCGGAAGAGAATGACCAAGTCGGTCAAGTGACTGGATTAGCTTGGACTGAAGTGGGTGGTGAGTTACTGACCATCGAAGCCGTGGTAATGCCAGGTAAAGGTAAGACCAGCCGTACCGGTCAATTAGAAGACGTTATGCAAGAGTCTATTCAAGTGGCTCATACCGTAGTGCGCAGTCGTGCCGCGATCTTGG
>CAZTLZ010000343.1:0-1702 GCA_964614665.1 uncultured Maribacter sp. | reverse complement strand
CAACGAGAGGTCAGGGCACAAAACTGGGAAGGGGTTCCGGGCATTTTTAAAGGTGTTGGCGATATGCTACTGCGAAATGAAAATGGGAAATTCGTTGATGTTAGTGAAGAAGCAGGAATATACGGTAGCCTTATAGGTTTCGGGCTAGGAATAATGATAACCGATATTAATAAAGATCTTTATCCGGACATTTATGTTTCCAATGATTTTTATGAAAGGGATTACCTATACATAAACAATCAAGATGGTACATTCCGGGAAGAGATAAAGGAATGGACCTCCCACCTTTCATTATCGGCAATGGGCATAGATATGGCCGACATCAATAACGACGGTAACGCCGAAATTTTCATTACGGATATGCTACCAGAACCGGAACAACGTGTCAAGTCGGTAATGGAATTTGATGGGTATAATGTTTTTAAATTAAAGCAAAGTAAGGATTTTTATCAGCAATATATTCAAAACACCCTACAGCTCAACAATGGAAATGGTTCGTTTTCCGAAGTGGCATATTTTAGTGGGGTGGATGCCACAGATTGGAGCTGGGCCGGTTTGATCTTTGACATGGACAATGATGGTCTAAGGGATATTTTCGTTACCAACGGAATAAACCATGACCTTACTGATTTGGATTTTGTTGACTTTTTCGCCAACAAAATCATGAGAAGAATGGCCTTAACCGGAAAAAAGGAATCCATAGATTCCATTATAAACAAAATGCCGATTAATCCATTGGCCAATTATGCCTATCGAAATAATGGGGACATAACCTTTTCAAATTCAAATGTTGAATGGGGGTTTGAAACCAAGAGTATGTCAAACGGGGCAGCCTATGGGGACCTTGACAACGACGGGGATCTGGACCTCGTTGTAAACAACGTAAATATGGAGGCATTTGTTTATGAAAATAGAACAGACCAACTCACCGACAATAACTATATTAAGCTGAAATTTGAAGGTAGAAAAGGAAATAAATTTGCAATTGGGACTACAGCTATGCTCTATTACGATGATAATGTCGTAATGCAGGAACTGATTCCTTCAAGGGGTTTTCAATCATCCATGGATTACGATATGACCATTGGTTTAGGCCAAGTCAAAACTATAGATTCCTTAAGAATCATCTGGCCAGATGACCTAACCGTTACATTGGAAAATGTAAATGCGAACCAAGTTCTCAATTTTAAGCAATCAGATGCCACGGAAAAATATATCCCTGTTAAAAAAATCAAGCGGAAGACATTACTTAATCAAATTGAGAACAGCAGTTTGGTCGAGCATAAAGAGAACATTTACAACGACTTTGATTATGAAGGTTTAATTGGAAAAAAATTATCCCAAGAAGGGCCAGCCCTAGCTGTTTCCGATATAAATGGGGATGGCAATGAGGATATTTTTATAGGCGGGGCAAAAGATCAATCTGGTGTGATTTATATACATGAGGGCAATGGACAACTTACTAAGAAGGAACTGCCTTTTGACCAACACCTAGAGGATACAGCAGCTACTTTCTTTGATGCAGATCAAGATGGTGATCAAGATTTGATAATTGGTTCTGGCGGAAACCAAGTTGGTGAGCAGAACACCTACGAATCACGACTATATCTCAATGATGGTAAGGGCAATTTTGTAAAATCAAATAACAAGCTTCCGCTTTCCTATAAAAATATATCGGTCATCTCCCCTGAGGATTTTGATG
>CAZTLZ010000342.1:0-1714 GCA_964614665.1 uncultured Maribacter sp. | reverse complement strand
TACAAACCCTAAATATGTAACATTTATGAAATTTTTTCTACTTGCATATAACTTAACTCTAATGGTGTTTTTCTTCCGAAAATTTTCACCATTACTTCTAGCTTACGCTTTTCTTCGTTTATCTTTTCTATCGTACCATCAAATCCGTTAAACGGACCATCAATTACTTTTACAGTTTCCCCAATAACATAAGGAATCGCAACATTTTCATTTTGAACAGCCAATTCATCAACTTTACCTAACATTCTGTTCACTTCTGATTTACGCAATGGAACAGGATCACCACCCTTTACTTCACCTAAAAAACCTATAACACCAGTTACCGATTTTATAACGTGTGGTAATTCTCCACTCAAATTAGCTTCAACCATTATATAACCAGGAAAATAAACTCTTTCTTTATTTATTTTCTTGCCATTTCTTATTTGAATTACTTTTTCTGTTGGGACTAATACTTGATCAACATAATCAGACAACCCTAAACGAGCAACTTCATTCTCAATATAAGTTTTTACCTTATTTTCTTGCCCACCTATAGCTCTAACAACATACCATTTCTTAACAGAATCAGTCATATTCACTTATTATTTAAATAAATTAAAAAATTGTTCCAATCCAAGTTGAAATACTTTATCCACTGCAAACACTGCCAATGCAAATAACACTGAAAATAGCGCTACTACTACTGTTGACTTTTGTGCTTCAGACATAGGTATCCAAGTAACTTGTGTACTTAGTTCTTGAAATGATTCTTTAAAATATTTTATCATACCCGTTATTTTTGTTTTTGCACACTTAGACTAGCCTTAACGTAAACTTCTGTAAGACTTCCTTTGCCTAAGCTCAGGACATCCCGAAATTTCGGGACTCGTCACATACTATTTTTATAATTTGCACGGGAGGAGAGACTCGAACTCCCGACACCTGGTTTTGGAGACCAGTGCTCTACCAACTGAGCTACACCCGTAAAACAGGAAACAACCCCGATAAAAATCGGGATTGTTGCTCATTTTTTAATCTATATTTCTTATTAATCTAAGATTTCAGTAACCTGTCCAGCTCCTACTGTTCTTCCTCCTTCTCTTATTGCAAATCTAAGTCCTTTAGACATTGCAACTGGTACGATTAATTCAACAGTAATTGTTACGTTATCCCCAGGCATTACCATTTCTCTTCCTGCTTCAAGGATAATTTCTCCAGTTACATCAGTTGTTCTTAAATAAAATTGAGGTCTGTATTTGTTTTGGAATGGAGTATGTCTTCCTCCTTCTTCTTTCTTCAATACATAAATCTCAGCTTTGAATTTTTTGTGTGGAGTTATTGTTCCAGGTCTAGTAATTACCATCCCTCTTTTGATAGCTGTTTTTTCAACACCTCTCAATAACAGTCCAACGTTATCTCCAGCTTCCCCTCTGTCTAATATTTTTCTAAACATTTCAACACCAGTAATTGTAGATTTCAGTGGAGTTTCAATCATTCCAGAAATTTCAACTTCGTCACCTGAGTTAATTACACCTGTTTCGATTCTCCCCGTAGCAACTGTTCCTCTTCCAGTAATTGAAAATACATCTTCAACTGGCATTAAGAAATCTTTATCTACATCTCTTGGAGGTAATTCAATCCAAGTATCAACAGCTTCCATTAATTCGTTAACTGTAGCAACCCACTTTTCTTCTCCGTTAAGAGCTCCAAGTGCAGATCCTGCTATTACAGG
>CAZTLZ010000341.1:619-1718 GCA_964614665.1 uncultured Maribacter sp. | reverse complement strand
GTGCAATCGACACGCGGCGGATCTTTTTCGCTGCTGCAACTTCGTCCGTTGCGGCGATAGAGTCTGTGCAAACTAGTTCTTTCAAGCGAGACTTTTCTATACGGCCAGCGGCTCCAGGGGAAAGAACCCCGTGAGTCACATAGGCAGACACCGATTTTGCGCCAGCATTTAGCATAGCGTCAGCAGCATTGCACAGAGTTCCACCACTGTCGGTCATGTCGTCAACCATGATGCACGCCCGGTCTTTTACATCACCGATAATATTCATAACTTCAGAGACGCCCGCTTTAGGACGACGTTTGTCCACGATCGCAAGGTCACAGTTCAAGCGGTCTGCAAGCGCACGGGCGCGAACAACACCACCAACATCAGGAGAAATGACCATGACATCTTTAGTGTTGTATCTTTCGCGAATGTCTTCAACAAACACAGGAGATGCAATGAGGTTATCTGTTGGGATATCAAAGAAACCTTGGATCTGTCCGGCGTGAAGGTCGCAGGTCAAAACACGGTCCGCTCCAGCTTGAGTAATAAGGTTTGCAACAAGCTTGGCTGAGATCGGCGTACGTCCATCCGTTTTACGGTCTTGTCTGGCGTATCCGAAATACGGGATAACTGCTGTAATCCTACGCGCAGATGCACGAACTAGCGCGTCACACGTAATTAGCAATTCCATCAAATGGTCGTTTGCAGGGGCTGATGTCGATTGAATGAGAAAGACATCATGTCCGCGAACATTCTCATTAATTCGAACGAAGACTTCGTTGTCCGCAAAGGTTTTAACCTCTGCTTCTGTCAATCTTGCGTCCAGCTTGGTTGCAATCGCTTTTGCTAAACCCGGATTAGAATTACACGTAATTAGCTTCATTTCGCCCATCGCCCGCATGGTTAGTATCTCAGTCGCTAGTTCTCAATCATGTAGTCTTGAGATTTGTGAAACTTTTGTCTCAATCTGAAAGGAATCGCAACAGGGAAAAGCGTTCAGAAGTATGAATTTGCGTATAGCTGGAGGCAATTTCCGAATAAGTTGAAATTATGCGACCAACATTATGCTGGAAGCGTTGCGTCCATAGTCTTCTTCGCTATTTGTGCGGGATCT
>CAZTLZ010000341.1:0-609 GCA_964614665.1 uncultured Maribacter sp. | reverse complement strand
AAGTAGTCCTGGGGTTGAGATACTGTGTCGGCGGCTAAAGCATCAATTTTGGAGACACCTGCACGCGCGAGTCGGGACTGGCAGTATCTTTTTAAGTCAAAGTGTAGTCGATCATCTTTGCCGTCGATAAAAAGAGCTTCACACCAAGGTGAGACTTTAAGAAATGCATCTCGAAATTCAGGGCCAACTTCAAAGCTAGGTTGGGCGATACACGGACCAATTGCGGCGACTGTGTTTGAAGGAGAGGCTCCGAGTGTTTCCATTGCTTCCAGTGCAGACTCAATCACGCCATCTCTTGCGCCGCGCCACCCAGCATGAACAGCTGCTATAACGTTTGCATGCGGGTCCCCGATCAGTACAGGCGCGCAGTCTGCTGCAAGTGCGGTAATAACAATGCCAGGTGTGTTGGTGACAATTGCATCTGCTTCAGGCGCGCTTGCGACGGGGATAGTTTTGTCTATGATGACTGCTTTGCTTGTGTGAGCTTGTTTGAGGGTCACTAGTTTGCCTGGGAGCGCACCTAAGGCTAGACAAATTTTGTCTCTATTGGCTTTGACGCGATTGCCCTGATCTTTGGAGCCCGGTCCAGCATTTAAGCTCTTATATATT
>CAZTLZ010000340.1:0-1718 GCA_964614665.1 uncultured Maribacter sp. | reverse complement strand
CCCCTGGTGATAACCAATATTCTGCACGATAAGCCTCTGCCAATTTATGGCGATGGTCAGCAAATTCGTGATTGGTTATATGTTGAAGATCACGCCCTTGGCATTGACCTAGTACTTCAAAAGGGAGAGGTAGGCGAGAACTACAATATTGGCGGACATAACGAGTGGGCCAACATAGATATCGTCAAAACCATATGCAGTTTATTGGAACAAGAATTCGCCCTGGATAATTCTTTGGCTGAAAAATACCCTCTAGCCAAAGCAGTCACTCAGGGAAAAGCAGACAGCTTGATTACCTACGTTCAAGATCGTCTTGGTCACGATCGTCGCTATGCTATCGACGCCCGCAAAACCACCCGGGAATTGGGGTATCAACCCCAAGAATCCTTTGAGTCTGGCATCAAAAAAACCGTTCGCTGGTACTTGGAAAACGACACTTGGTGGAAAGGTGTTATGGACGGGTCATATAGAGAGTGGATCTCTAGCCAATACACATCAGAATAGTTTGTTGGACGGGTAGGGGCTTGGGTAGCCGAGTTGCAGCAAAGCCAATTCTAGGCCCTCTGCTATCAGAGGGCAGAATTAATCATAACCGAGCAACATCAAAATAATCACTGTTATCCACCCAAGCGCCGCAATTACCTGCCACATTAAAACCGGATTGCGCTCGGCCAATGGTAAGTTACGTTCAGAGGTCCAATTTGGGTTTGGGCGTTTTAAATCTCGTAACCACTCAGACATTGCACTGTAGCGACTGTTTGGCGTTATTTGTACCGCTTTTTCAATGGCCTTGTCCATCCAAATCGGGACTAGGGGGTTGTGTATGGTAGCGGGAGTATAATTTAAAGCTTGGAAGGACTTTAGGTTATTACATCTGGCGTAATTTTCTCCGTAGGGCGACTTCCCGGTAACCATGGCATAGAGGATGGTGCCGAGTGAAAATTGATCTGAGTGTTGGTTTGCTGAACCGCCATATCGATACTCCGGTGCTGAAAAATCGAGAGTGCCGAGAATGAAATCCCGTTCAAAGGGTGCATTTAATTCTTCGATTCCCGCTACCCAGCAAGAACCAAAGTCGATAATAACAATTCCGTTTTTCCCGACAATGATATTTTCGGGTTTTAAATCCTGATGAAGCGTGTCTTTTCGATGAAAGGCCCTAACGCCTTTTATAATTTGTTCCAGTAACTCGATAGCGTCCTGAATTGCAAAAGGGGCGCGCTGTTTAATTAATTCCCCAAGGGTAGGGCCTGGAATGTGCTCGGTTAAATAATACAGGAAGGTTTTTGCATTTGGTGGTTCAAGGACACGGACAACATGTGGATTAGCGATGCGTTTACCAATCCAACTCTCCATAACGAAACGTTCGATATAAGCAGGGTCATCCTCATAAGAAATTGACGGCGTTTTCATCACATAACGAGTACCAGATTCATCTTCTACAAGATAAACCTGACTACGCTCTGATTCATGGATAAGCTGTTTTACACATAGACCATCGATGTTTTGGCCGACCTTTAAAGGAGGAGGGAAGGGTAGTGTTGACAGGGATAGCACCGCTTCGTCGGGATTGACTATTCCCTTCGAAAGGACTTGACAGATTTGAATGCTGATATTGTCAGTGCTGCCATTTGCTAAAGCTTCTTCCGCCATTTTTTGCACGAGTGTCTCTGGTTCGTTCATGCCCGTTTGCAAATGTTGTTTGATACTCTCTTTAG
>CAZTLZ010000339.1:0-1727 GCA_964614665.1 uncultured Maribacter sp. | reverse complement strand
GGCCGTGGTAAAGGTGGCGGTGTTAAAGTTGCTACATCTATGGAAAAAGTTCGCGAATACGCAAACGACATCCTAGGCATGCAACTAATTACTCACCAAACTGGCCCAGAAGGTACAGAAGTGAAGCGTCTTTACATTGAAGAAGGTGCTGACATTGCTGACGAACTTTATGTTGGTGCGCTTGTTGATCGTGAGACTCAAAAAGTTGTTCTTATGTGTAGCTCAGAAGGCGGCATGGACATCGAAGAAGTTGCTGAAGCGACTCCTGAAAAAATCATCAAAATCTATGTTGATCCTACAGACGGTTTAGACCGTGCTGAAGCAGAAGACGTATGCGCGAAAATCGGCGTACCTGCTGAAGCGGTATCTGAAGGTGCTGATTTCCTAGACGGTTTATACAAAGCATTCGTTGCATCTGATGCAGCACTAGCTGAAATTAACCCACTAGTAATCACTGGCGACAAGCGTGTTATCGCTTTGGACGCAAAATTCAACATCGATGCAAACGCACTTTACCGTCAACCTGAAATCATGGAATACCGTGATCTTGGCGAAGAAGATGCAAACGAAATCGAAGCGTCTAAATGGGATCTTTCATACATCTCACTAGACGGCAACATCGGTTGTTTAGTTAACGGTGCTGGCCTAGCGATGGCGACGATGGATATCATCAAGCTATACGGTGGCGATCCTGCAAACTTCTTGGACGTTGGCGGCGGCGCGAACACTGAGCAAGTAACAGAAGCGTTCAAAATCATGCTTGGTAACAAGAATGTTGAAGGTATTCTAGTGAACATTTTCGGCGGTATCATGCAGTGTGACGTGATCGCGGAAGGTGTTGTTGCGGCAGCGCAAGAAGTAGGTATGTCTGTACCATTGGTTGTACGTTTAGAAGGTACAAACGTAGAGCAAGGTCGTAAGATTCTTGATGAATCAGACGTGAAATTACAAACTGCTACTACAATGGCAGATGCGGCTGAGAAAATTGCAGCTGCAGTTAAAGCATAGAGGTTAATCGATATGTCTATTTTAATTAATAAAGATACTCGCATCGTTACTCAAGGCATCACTGGTAAAACTGGTGAATTCCACACGACTCAGTGTTTGGATTATGCATACGGTAAAGATTGTTTCGTAGCTGGTGTAACACCAGGTAAAGAAGGCCAAGAAGTTCAAGGCGTTCCTGTTTATAACAACGTTGCAGATGCGAAAGCACAGCACGGCGTAAACGCTTCTGTAATCTACGTACCACCACGTTTCGCAGCAGCTGCGATCGACGAAGCAGTAGACGCTGAGTTAGATCTAGTTATCTGTATTACTGAAGGTATTCCAGTTGCAGACATGATCAAAACTCGTGATCGTATGCGCAAAATGAACAGCAAGACTATTCTTGTTGGTCCTAACTGCCCAGGCGTAATCACTCCTGAAGAAGTTAAGATCGGTATCATGCCTGGTTACATTCACAAGAAAGGTAACATCGGTGTTGTATCACGTTCAGGTACATTAACGTATGAAGCAGTACACCAATTAACTGAATTGGGTATGGGTCAGTCTTCTTGTGTTGGTATTGGTGGTGATCCAGTAAACGGCATGAAGCACATCGACGTAATGAAGATGTTCAACGAAGATCCAGAAACAGAAGCAGTTGTTATGTGTGGTGAGATCGGCGGTACAGACGAAGAAGAATGTGCAGCATGGATCAAAGAAAACATGACTAAGCCAGTTGT
>CAZTLZ010000338.1:0-1741 GCA_964614665.1 uncultured Maribacter sp. | reverse complement strand
TTAATGTTCTTAGAATACTTAGACCATGATTTATATGAGGAATTTACTTGTGATCTTTATTATGGTGGGGATAATCTATTGAAATGTGCAGTTCCCAGAAAAAGATTAGAAGTTCGTGATGGAGAGGTATATAAGGCTTTAACGGATAACAACAGCTTGGTAAATTACATCAAAAATCATCTCAATTATATCGAAGGGGCCGTTGGTTGTTTAACTGCTCAATTTTTTAAGCATAAAGAGGATGATTCAAAGATATACGCGATTGAAATAAATCCGAGGTTTGGCGGTGGCTACCCGCTCTCTTACCTTGCAGGGGCGAATTTCCCCAAGTGGATTATACAGGAATATTTTTTAAAAGAAAATATCCCCAATAAATTTGACTGTTGGGAAGATAAACTTCTAATGATACGTTATGATGATGAAATTCTAGTCCATGGATATAAAGGTTAATTCGCAAACCGCTATTGTTTTTGATCTTGACGATACTTTATACAATGAAATCGACTTTTTAAAATCCGCTTACCAAGAACTTGCCAAAAAATTATCACCGGGTTCTTGGCAACAACTCTTCTCAAATCTTTTTTCCCGCTATCGCAATAAAATGAACGTTTTTGAGCATGTCTCCGAAACCTATGGGGTTTCTATGAACGAGCTTATAAATTTATACCGTAATCACTTTCCTGATATCAAACCTTTTGATGGGGTCATGGGTTTGATAAGTCATATCAAAGAAAAAGAAGGTAAGGTTGCAATTATCACTGATGGCAGATCGATTACCCAAAGAAATAAAATCAAGGCTTTGGGAATCATTGATTACATCGATTTCATCGCAATATCAGAAGAAATTGGCTCAGAAAAGCCTAATGAAGTGAATTACAGATTAATCGAAAAAGAACTCAAATGCCCTATTAACTATTATATTGCCGATAATATCAAAAAAGATTTTATTACGCCAAAGCGGATTGGTTGGCAAACGATTTGTTTAATGGACAATGGGCTTAACATACATAGTAATACATTTCAATATTTAAATGAAGAACATCTTCCCCATGAATTCATTTCTTCAATGACCGATTTACATATAAAATAAGCGCCTTAGAGAAAATTCAATAAGGCGCTCCTCTAAAATCATCTACAAATTCGATTTAGAAACTAATGATAACAAATTCGGACCGTCTGTTTATTTTGTGTTTTTCTTCTGGGCAATAGGTGTTGTCATCACATTCGTTCAATAGGTTATCCTCTCCAAACGCCTCTGCTTCTAAACGAGTATCAGCAATTCCAGTAGCAATCAAATAATCTACAGTTCGTTTTACCCTTCTTTCAGAAAGCCATTTATTATATGTCGATTTTCCTCTTGAATCGGTATGTGAGGTCACTCGGAGCCTCAACTCAGGATTTTCGTTAAGAATTAGGGTCAGGGCATCCAAGATTCCCTTTGATCTTTTATTGACATACGAAGAATTCAAATCAAAGTATACATGCCCTAAAGCGTCGATTTTATCTCTTAAATCTTGCTTATGCTTCTTCTCAGCATCCAATCGGGCTTGCTCGGCCGCTTCAAGTTTGGCCGCCTCTTTTTCTCGAGCCAAACGCTCGGCAAGGGCTGCGGCTTCCTTTTCACGTTCCGCATTGGCTATAGAGTCATTTACACGCTGTTTCTCTGCTGCCAGTGCTTCAATAAGTGCGAGCTTTTCTTCTCCTTTTTTAGATAGTCTCCTTTCCACACCAAATTGATATA
>CAZTLZ010000337.1:0-1766 GCA_964614665.1 uncultured Maribacter sp. | reverse complement strand
TAAAACGATTTTACAATTCGTTGGGGTTTACTGAAAAAGGGGGCGAATATTTAGAGGATGGTATTCCTCATGTGATGATGGTTAGGGGGTAGTGGTTGGGTTATGAATAGCATAGGAACAAGTTGGTGTTTGATTTGTGATAGGCGTGTAGAGAAATCTTTGGTTATGACAGCGTAACAATATCAAAATCAAATCGTCATGAGTGAAACGATTGATTACGATGGAATTCAAAAGAATACAAAAATTAGGTGGCGCAGCCTCAATTGGCAATGCCATTGTATATATCATAGCTTTTGTTTTTTACGGGAGTGTATTGGTTTATCCTGCTGTGAATGCCAGTACTACGGAAGAATTAAAGTTTCTGTCTGATAATTACAGCACTTTAACAATTTTGAATTTGGTGAGTTATGTCCTATTTGGAGTATTACTAGCAATATTAGTGGTAGCCCTACACGAACGTTTAAAAAACTTCGCTCCTATTTTTTCAAAATTGACCACTGCTTTCGGTATCATTTGGGTTGGTCTTGTGATTGCCAGTGGAATGATAGCCAACGTAGGTCTAAATACTGTAATTGATATTGAAGACCCAGATAAGGCAATGTCGATTTGGTCCAGTATTAGTATTGTTTCTGAGGGCCTTGGTGGCGGCAACGAAATTGTCGGCGGTATTTGGGTGTTGCTGCTTAGTATTATAGCCATCAAAGGAAAACTACTTTCAAAACCCTTAAATTTTCTCGGTCTTATTGTTGGTCTAGCAGGTATTCTAACGGTTTACCCCTTAGAAATTTTTACCGAAATCTTCGGTATCAGTCAAATCATCTGGTTCTTATGGCTTGGTATTTTTATACTTCGTAAACCAGTATTGTCAGCGGAAAACTAAAAAGGTTAACAATTCTTGTTAGATGTACCTTTCTTCAATGATTTTCATATGATGCATTTCATGACCAATGATAGACTTCAAAAAGTTTTCAAGGGTTACCTCATGTTGTAGTGCCATGCCTTTTCTCTCTAATTGACTATCAGACAAGCCGGCAATAAAACTGATAGATGCCTTTCGTACATTTAAAAAGTCCGTTTTTAATTGTTGAAATGTCAATTCATCAAAACGACTATGATCTACTAGGCTATTTTGGTCATACTCCCATAATTGCACTTGTTGATTTCTGCTTATTAAAAATGCCCGATACATTTTTATTCTTTCGTGATCGGTGATGTGACCCACTAGTTGCTTTATGCTCCATTTGTCAGATGCATAGCGATAATCAGCTTTTTCCTCGTTAATTGAATTTAGAAATGTGAAAGTTGAATCTGAAGAAAAAAGGGATTTGCAATCCATATCGGCTACAAGATCAAAATAATAAGGGAAACCATCTTTGGTTGTATATTTCATATATAAGATAAACTTGCAGTATTTTGTCTCGCGTCAATCAGCTGTATACGATTAAAAATTGGCAGGAATAAGTTTTAAATATACGGAAATATCGAAAAAAGAGCTTTAAGAGAGGAGATTTATAGAACCGACTGCTGAGTTGGTATTCAATTTAATGAAAGAGCAATAAAAAGTAGCAATACCCTTTAAATAATTGGTTTTATCGACGAATGACACTTTTCTAATAAATTTGCTTGGATTAACAAATGCCATTTAGACCATGTGGTCTGTAAAACGGTTATCTAAAATGCTGATAATTGCTGCAATATGAAATTCAAATGCCAAAAAAGCAGTAATTTTCCATATAAAATGAACCATTATCCATCATGAAACAAAG
>CAZTLZ010000336.1:721-1781 GCA_964614665.1 uncultured Maribacter sp. | reverse complement strand
CAGCAACAGGTTTAGCATTTAGGGCCAAAAACATATCATCAAAATCACTGATATCATAGTTCAGAGCCAGTGGTGTACGATATGGTTTAATCATAATCGACAAACGCTTACCACCTTTAAGAGCCGCTAGCGTATCTCGATTAAGGTGCATAACAAAGCTGCCCGCATTACCATCTACCTCGCACACATTTTTCTTGACTGTCAGCCCCTGTTGTAAAAAACGACTATGACGTTGCTGGTTATTCAAACACCACATAAACAAAGAAGACTGCTTACCATCAATCTGTACATTCTTTATTTCCAACTGAGTAAATGATTTAGGAACACTACCCTGAGCATCATCACTGACGAATAATTTGAGCCGTTTATTATCGAACTGAAGATGATAATAGCTGCCACCTTCACTTGATGATTTGGTAGCCAACACAGATTCTTTATCAATACTCCAGCTAACATCTTTACCAATATTGATAGATTTATTTTTAGCAAAAGGGTTGTCACTGTTCGCTGCAGAAACATTGGCAAATATAGATAGCAGAACAATAAAATACGAACAAAACTGTTTAAACATAAAACTTTTCCAGATAATTTCTACACGCTACCCATCTGCTTATAATAAAATGGCTCTAGTGTGACAAAGGACAATTAAAAGCCCACGGGTAAAACACTTGGATTTATATAATTATTGGATAAATCTATAGCACACTATGACAAATTTTCAGCTTTCATCGGCGAATTAGCTTAAAAACATATCGTCACAAACAATAAAAAAACAGGTAATAATCGAATAATGATAATCATTCTAAATGGCGAGGATAAACAAGTAGATAACAACACTAATATCGAACAATTATTAGCCGTTCTCGACTTGAGCGATAAGAGACTGGCTGTCGAAATTAACGAGCAAATTGTTCCACGCAGTAAGTTTGACAAAACCTGCCTACAGGAAGCCGACAAGGTAGAAATCGTACAAGCCATCGGTGGTGGCAGTTTCTAGACCCGCCTTATAGATAAAACAAGACCATTAATATAATTGAACCACCTCTAAGGACTCCATTAA
>CAZTLZ010000336.1:0-711 GCA_964614665.1 uncultured Maribacter sp. | reverse complement strand
AAAATCTTGTAAAATAGCGCCGAAATTCCTTATAGCCACGTTAAATTTACGGTTCAACACACATGTCAGATACAGATTTTGATTCACCGCTGGTCATCGCGGGCCAAGCCTACACCTCTCGCTTATTAGTCGGCACCGGCAAATACAAGGACAATGAAGAAACGCGTCTCGCTCTGGAGGCCAGCGGTGCAGAAATTATCACCATAGCCATTCGACGAACCAATATTGGGCAAAATCCAGACGAACCCAATTTGTTGGATGAGCTACCACTGGACAAATACACATTGCTACCTAACACGGCAGGTTGTTATAACGTTGAAGATGCAGTCAGAACCTGTAAGCTCGCCCGTGAACTACTGGGTGGGCATAAATTGGTAAAACTGGAGGTTCTGGGCGATGAAAAAACCCTGTTTCCAGATGCAATACAAACACTTAAAGCAGCGCAGATTCTGGTTGATGACGGTTTTGATGTCATGGTGTACACCAACGATGATCCACTGATCGCCAAAGAGCTGGAGAACATTGGCTGCGTTGCAGTTATGCCATTAGCCGCACCGATCGGTTCGGGTCTGGGTATCCGCAACCCTTACAATATCCTCACCATAATAGAAAACGCTAACGTCCCCATATTGGTGGATGCAGGCGTGGGCACGGCTTCAGACTCAGCTATAGCCATGGAGACGGCAAAGGTAGACCCACCTGATACGCCTG
>CAZTLZ010000335.1:1389-1795 GCA_964614665.1 uncultured Maribacter sp. | reverse complement strand
TATGCGCTCGTATAGGAAATCGAATGCAGCCATCAGGGCATTGAGCTGCGTGTAATAGATTGTCATTCCTTCCTCTTCGCCAAATTGCTCGATGTTACTTTCCTGCCAGTCGGTGATATCATCTTGTGAAAGACTTAGGAAATCCCGAAGCAACAGAAACCGTTGGACGTTTCGGACTTCGTGCGGAAGTAAGGTTCTTATGTCTAAGAGTAGCACCTGCGAAACGATGTATAACTTTTCGAGGGGTAAAGTATTCCAGCTTTGTGGGATGTTAGTCGATCGGTCGTTGTATCTTATTTCCATACCTCAAAAATAAAAGAACGCCTTTGTTCCGCCTTAAATTTTTAACAGAAAAATATTAGATGAGACAACTTAAAATTACCAAGCAGGTAACCAACAGAGAAAC
>CAZTLZ010000335.1:521-1379 GCA_964614665.1 uncultured Maribacter sp. | reverse complement strand
TTCCTGGAGGGACAAAGGCGTTTCTTAACACATCTTACAATCTAATAGATATTAATCCATCATCTTACTGACTAAGCCACTTTGGCTAAGCCTGTGATTCTTACTGCATACTTGCCAGCAGGAACGCCAGAAGCGAAGATAGCCTTCACTTTTTGGACGCCTCCTTCTGTGTAGACCGTACAAGGGAAGATTGCACCATTCGTCGTGTACCCACCATTTCCGTCAGATGCTTTCAATTGTACCACTACGTCTTCTATATTTCGGAAGACTAATGTCGGAACACTTGTAACGAAAGTAGCATCACTTCCATTACCGAGAGGAATATTTACTCCTTGTAGTGTCCACTCTTCTAATACTGTTACTCTAGTGTCAAGATCATCAAAGTTATTTTCAACAATCGTAATCCGATCATCTTGCTCGATCTCTTTCGCCTGCAAAGCTGTGATGCTTGTCTCCGTAGTAGTGACTCTATCTCCTAATGCGCTGATATTAGAAGCATTCGTATCAATCTGTCCCTGCAATAATGCTTGTACGTCTGCGATAGCTTGCATCAAGGCTGCTTGCAAAGCGTTCAAAGCGTCCGCTACTGCTTTCTCTGTTGTCACTTTTGCATGAGTCGCACTACCATCCGTTCTAACTGTCTCTGTGACAGTAACCACACCTGCTAGGGTGGTAGTTGCTTCTTCTACAGATTCTAAACCGCTCACAGCTTGATTTAGCAAAAAATCGTTCAATGCTGGCGTGCCAGTGATGTCTGTAGTTGCCTCAAGAATATCACCGGGATTTAATCCCAAACCATTCCACTCGCCTGCTACTGTTACTACAAATACTTCGCCTGCTGAGATAGGGCCGTTTGGC
>CAZTLZ010000335.1:0-511 GCA_964614665.1 uncultured Maribacter sp. | reverse complement strand
TGCATCTGCAATCATCTGATTAACGATCTCTGTACTCGTGAAGTACGAACGCTGTCCATTGAATTTTCGACCTGTGCCTACTTCATCGTAAAAGTATCCGCCTTCGACTAATGCTGCCCAATCGTCTGAAGCTGACGTTGGAATGTGAGCAGGCTTGAAGTTCAATACTTCTGCTCCTTCCTTCATCAAAATGTGTGAAGGGAATTGAACTGCTTGGTCTACGAACTTGTCAGATAATGCCATTTCGTTTACGTTTTAAAAATTAAGAAAATAAGTGCTGCATCAGACAAATGGGAGATGCTTTCGCATACCATTTAGTTTGATACATAGCCCTTGTTCATCAAGAAACAAGGCGCGCTCAGAGAGCCGAAAAAAAGTAGCTGCATCGTCGATCGATACAAATACTAACTGTGCGTTAATCAATTGCACTCCTTCATCAAATCGCAAATGATGCGCAAAGAAAAAAGCATCATCTGGCAAAGGCGAAGAGGACGCAGGCCTCTGGATATTA
>CAZTLZ010000334.1:0-1889 GCA_964614665.1 uncultured Maribacter sp. | reverse complement strand
ACAGGCAAGATAGGCTCCGCCATCATTATGTGGATCCGCTTCTATGCTATTGACCTGTATCCATTTCGGCATATTAGGCGGCGTGACATTATCCCAGTTTTGGCCACCATCTCTAGATAAATGTACCAGGCCATCATCCGATCCTACCCAGAGTAAATCCTTTACTCGAGGAGATTCCACGGCTGCAAAAATAGTACAGTAATATTCTACAGAAGTATTATCCTTAGTAATCGGGCCACCAGAAGGACCGAGTTTTGTCGAATCATTTCTAGTGAGATCAGGGCTGATGATATCCCAGGATTGACCTTCGTTAGTACTTACATGGAGGTGATTACTTGCAGTATATAATTTCTTAGGATCGTGAGGGGAGAAGAAGATTGGAAAATTCCATTGAAAGCGATAACGCATTCCTTCCGCTCCATGTCCCATCGGATTGTCCGGCCAGACATTTACATTTCTGGCAAATCCTGTTTTATGATCCAACCTTTGTAATAAGCCATCATAACAACCACCATATACAATATCATTGTCCAATGGATCAATGGCAATATGTCCACATTCGCAACCAGCAGTAGATTCCCAGTCATCTTCGTCAATAGATCCGCCATTACTACGATGGCTAATTCGGATCGTAGAGTTATCTTGCTGAGCAACATAAATTCGATATGGAAAATGATTATCAGTAGTATCCCGATAAAATTGAGCTGTCGCCTGATTATGATAAGTTGACCAGGTTGCGCCATTGTCATAAGTGATTTGGGCACCACCGTCATCGGCTACGATAATTCGATCTGGATTTTCTGGAGCGATCCAGAGATCATGATGATCACTATGCGGTGTACGCAATGATTTAAAAGTACGGCCACCATCGGTAGATTTATGGTATCTGACATTCATGACATATACAGCATCGACATCTTGCGGATCAGCGTAAATTCTAGTGTAATACCAGGCACGTTGTCGGAGTTTTCTTTCGTCATTTACTTTTGTCCAGGTTTTTCCAGCATCATCCGAGCGAAAGACACCACCTTCTGCTGATTCGATAATTGCCCAGACACGATCTGAGTTGACGGGAGAAACAGTAATACCTGAAATTCCCCGAGTCCCTTCTGGCAATCCTTCATTATAAGTAATGTCTTCCCAGGTCTCTCCACTATCTGTACTTTTAAAAATCTTAGAACCTTCGCCACCACTGGAAAGGTCATAAGGGGTTCTTTTAAATCTCCAGGAAGCCGCATACATCGTCCTCGGATTACCTGGATCCATACAAAGGTCTACAAAACCCACTTCGCTATTGATGAATAAGGTTTTCTTCCAGGTTTTTCCACCATCCATACTTTTATAAATACCTCTTTCTTCATTGGCTTTGTATAAATTACCCATTGAAGAAGCGTAGACGATATTATGATCTTTGGGATGAATCCGAATTCTGGAAATATGTCTAGAATCTTCTAAGCCTATAGAATGCCAGGTCTTGCCGGCATCCTCTGTTTTCCAGACTCCGTAACCGGAGGACACATTTCCTCTAACCGTCACTTCGCCACCTCCGACATAAATCACATTGGGATCAGATTCACTTACTGCAATCGAGCCAATTGAACCACCGAAGAAACCATCAGAGATGTTTTCCCAGTTTCTCCCTCCATCTGTTGTTTTCCAGACGCCACCACCAGTACTTCCAAAGTAATAGAGGTTTGGTTTTCCTGGTACGCCTGCAACAGCACAGGATCTTCCACCTCGGTAAGGACCAATACTTCGCCATTCAATCGAGTTATAAAGACTCTCGTCAAATTCCTTTTGGATAGCAGCCGCTACCTTGTTTTTTGCTTTTCGCTTCCGCTTTTGAGCATCAGCATTCGGTAGTAAAAAAATAAAAGAAAGAAAGAAGA
>CAZTLZ010000333.1:0-1896 GCA_964614665.1 uncultured Maribacter sp. | reverse complement strand
ACTGGCTCACGCGATCCGTCTTGTTGGAGCGCCCGAAAATATGCGCGCGATAATTCAGGGGCTCTATCCAAAGCAACTTTGCGAGCGACCTCTAGAGTACGTTCATTCGCGTCAATGTTCGCCATGTTGAAGCGCTTTTTAGCAGCCAGCGCAGATTGGGACCGAAACAGGTCTTCGCTGGCTTGCCCCATTGAATTGAGCCAATCTCCCATCAACGCAGCAGCTTGCTCTCTCTTTGATGGATCAGACGCGCGCAAGCCGAGCGTTAGATTGCTCGTTCCGCCATACTTCTCGGCCCGAACTTCAAGCTCAGAGTCATATATATATTGCTCAATCCAATGAAGGTCGCTCGCATACTGCGCGTGTTCGGCATAGCTGACAGCCGCGCGCCAAGGCATTGCCGACACACCACGACGCCTTTGAGCCGACTTCCAAACAGCTGGCGCATCTGAGGCATTTGAAACCGACCAGATACTCAAAGCATGCAGCTGTATGCGACTTGAGTTCAGAGCATTCAATAATTCGAGGCCCGCTTTTTCATGCTCAGAAGTCAGGTTATTTTCTAGAGACAAATATAGATGTGCGAATAATCTTAGCCGATTTAATAAGGATTGGGCTTGTTCAATATCTATAAATAAGGGCGCTTCATCCTTTAGGCGCGCAGAAACTAGCCCCAGAATTTTCTTCTCAAGGCGTTGCTTGTCTTTGCTCAATTTTGGGTCAACGGGACTATGGTAAAGGGATTTCCACCAGGATCCTCCACGTCCGTGTGTTTTTTTGAGCCATTCTGGCACCATATGCAGCAGTCCTTTCAAATTGCGTCCAAGTATTTAAACCGAATTTTACAAGTTCGTGCCAAGTTGACCCAAGATTAAATGGTCGGGGTGATGCGGCCGCTAACTAATGGTTAAAGAGATGGCTAAAACTGTACTTATTGTAGACGATGATCCTACTCAACGTAGATTATTGCAAGCCGCTGTTGAACGTCAGGGGTTTCGTGCACGCCTAGCGGAAAATGGGGACCAAGCTCTAGAAGAAGCGTCTGAAGCAAGCAATGGTGTCTCCGTTGTTTTGTTGGACCTTATCATGCCGGGTCTATCCGGTATGGAAACACTAGAGATATTAATGGAGCGTCGTCCAGACCTTCCAGTGATTGTTTTGACGGCGACAGGCGGAATCGACACTGTTGTTCAAGCAATGCGCGCAGGTGCTGTAGATTTCTTCGTGAAACCCGCTGCTCCAGAGCGAATCGGTGTGTCATTGCGCAACGCGCTAAAAGTCACAGACCTTCAGGGCGAAGTAAAACGCCTATCTAAGAAGACTGAAGGATCGATGGGCTTTGAAGACATGATTGCCAGCGCGCCAACGATGCGTCAGGTCACACGTCTTGGAACACGCGCTGCCGCGTCCAACATTCCAATACTCATCCTTGGGGAGAGCGGTGTTGGTAAAGAAGTTCTATCTCGCTGTATTCAAGGCGACTCTGAACGCTCAGGTAAGCCATTCGTCACTGTGAACTGTGGAGCAATCCCAGAAAACCTCGTTGAATCCATCCTTTTCGGTCACGAAAAAGGAGCCTTCACAGGTGCACATGAAAAGAAGCTCGGTAAGTTTGTTGAAGCGCACACAGGAACACTCTTCCTTGATGAGGTCGGTGAGCTTCCACTTGAAATGCAAGTCAAACTCCTTCGCGTTCTCCAAGAGGGTGAAGTGGACGCTGTTGGATCACGTAAGCCAACTAAAGTTGATGTGCGCATTATCTCAGCCACCAACCGCGACCTTGCGCAATTGGTCGCAGAAGGTCGCTTCCGTGAAGACCTGTACTACAGATTAAACGTCTTCCCTATCAGCCTTCCAAGCCTTCGCGAACGTAAGGAAGACTTGCCAGCAATGGTC
>CAZTLZ010000332.1:0-1909 GCA_964614665.1 uncultured Maribacter sp. | reverse complement strand
TGAACACCTTTGGCCTTGCTATTGGCATGGCGGGTGGACTTTTAATCTCATTATATATCTATGATGAGTTGAGCTACGACAAAATGTTTACAGATGCAGATCGCATCCATAGAATAAATGCCGACATTAAATTTGGAGGAGATGCACGAAAATATGCCGTGAGTCCTGCACCAATGGCAGAGGCCATTAAGAATGATTTTTCCGAGGTTGAACTGGTAACCCGTTTCAGAACACGGGGTAGTGCTTTGGTACGAAAATCAAATACCGCAGCTAATGTAAAAGAAGAGCAGACCACTTATGTGGATCCTACTTTCTTTGAGATGTTTGGAATAAAGCTCTTGGCTGGTGATTCGAAAACCGCTTTAAAAGACCCCAATACATTGGTTATGACCAAAACCGCTGCCGAAAAGCATTTTGGAATCTCCGATGCAATAGGGCAAAGCCTGTTATTGAACAATGAAGAGACCTATACGGTAGTGGGGGTTATTGATGATTTTCCAAGAAACTCGTTTTTAAGGAATTATACCATTTTTGAATCGATGGAGGGGTATGAAGACTCCAAAATAGTAAACTGGGGCAGTAACAATTACCAAACCTATATGAAGCTTATACCCTCTGCGAATGTAGCGGATATGCAGGAGCCCTTGCAGGGGTTTCTGGGTAAATACGTAGTTCCCGGGGTACAACAGTTTATGCCCGGTATAACCGAAGAGCAATTTAAAGCTGCGGGTAACCATTTGGTATATAGTACAATACCATTAACGGATATTCACTTGCATTCGGACCTTGTTGCGGAAATAAGTGCGAATAACGACATTCAAAGTATTTACATTCTTTCGTTTATCGCCATTTTCCTTATCGTTTTGGCAAGCGTTAATTTTATGAACCTGTCTACTGCCCATTCCCTAAAACGTGCTAAGGAAGTTGGGGTACGGAAAACACTAGGGTCTAACAAAATAGATTTGGTACGGCAATTTTTAGTAGAGTCAGGGTTGATTTCTTTTTTATCCTTGGTATTGGCCTTGGTATTTGCATTGATAGCTTTACCCTTTTTCAATACATTGGCAAATAAGGATATTTCAATTCCATTTGCAAACCCGTTTTTTTGGTTGATTTTGTTGGGAGCTGTTCTTTTGTTGGGGCTGTTTTCAGGAAGCTATCCTGCCTTTTTTATGTCACGTTTCAAACCCGTCAAAGTATTGAAAGGTGGCGGACAAAGTAGTGCGGGTGGAGGAAAAATAAGGAATTCACTTGTTATTTTTCAGTTTGCCATTTCGGTCTTTCTTATCGTAAGTACCCTGGTGGTCTATCAACAATTAAAATATATACAAGGCAAGGATCTGGGATTCTCCAAAGATCAAGTATTGATTGTCAATGATGTATATGCCGCTGGCCCGAAAGTAAGTTCATTTAAAGAACAAGTGAAGCATTTGGGATTTGTTAAGAATGCTACTTTGAGCAGCTTTTTTCCGACCCCATCAAGTAGGAGTGACTCGACTTTTAGCCCTGAAGAAGGACTTACCGATCAGGAAAGCGCTGTTAGTATGCAAAGGTGGGGTGTAGACTATGACTACATTGCTACGCTGGATCTTGAATTTGTAGCTGGTCGTAATTTTGACAAAAATTTCGGTAATGATTCTACTGCGATTATAGTGAACGAAACGGCCGTAAAGGTGATGAAGTTAAGTCCGGAAGAGGCCCTTGGAAAAAGATACACCCCTGATTTTTCATCAGAAAATCCAGAATTTTTTAACATCATTGGAGTGGTGAAGGATTTTCATTTTTCATCCTTAAAAGAAGAAATAGATGCCCTTAGTTTCCATTTAGGGGATTATGCCTACGCTATGGCGGTAAAGATAGAAGCCGGCGATTTTTCAAATTCGATTTCCCGTATTGAAGGTGTTTGGAA
>CAZTLZ010000331.1:0-1930 GCA_964614665.1 uncultured Maribacter sp. | reverse complement strand
GAGCCTTTACGAAGATTCATCATTTAACATCGACCAAAGTCTATCTTTTAGTTCCGTAATGCCCTGTTGTGCTACGGAAGAAATAAACATATACGGTACATTCTTTAAATCCTTGTCCAATTCTACTCGCATCTCATCCATCAACTCCTCATCGAGCATATCACTTTTTGAGATAGCGACCAGCCTTTCTTTATCTAGCAGTTCAGGATTATACCTTCGAAGTTCATCTAAAAGAATCTCGTATTCTTTACTGATATCATTACTATCTGCAGGAATCAAGAACAATAAGGTCGCATTACGTTCAATATGCCTCAAAAAATAATGCCCTAACCCTCTGCCCTCAGCCGCCCCTTCGATAATACCAGGTATATCGGCCATCACGAAACTTTGAAAATCGCGGTACTCGACAATGCCTAAATTGGGCTTTAAGGTGGTAAACTCGTAATCGGCAATTTTCGGTTTTGCAGAAGTAATTACAGAAAGTAGCGTAGATTTTCCTGCATTGGGAAAACCCACCAAACCAACATCGGCTAAAATCTTCAACTCCAATATAAATGTACCTTCTTGCCCTTCTACACCCGGTTGGGCATATCTTGGAGTTTGATTTGTGGGCGTTTTAAAATGCCAATTGCCTCGACCACCCATACCTCCTTCCATTACTATCTTTTCCTCTCCATGCTCCGTTATTTCCAAAATCACCTCGTTGGTTTCAACATCCCTCAAAATAGTGCCTAGTGGTACATCAATAAAAATATCCTCACCGTCAGCCCCAGAACTACGGTTTTTGCTCCCATGTTCTCCATGACCCGCTTTAAAGTGTTTTTTGAATTTGAAAGTTACCAAGGTCCAAAGGTTCTGGTTTCCTCTTAAAATGATATGACCACCACGACCGCCATCCCCTCCATCAGGGCCGCCTTTGGTAATATACTTCTCGCGATGAAGATGAACAGAACCTTTACCCCCGTTCCCAGAGGTAAAAAAAACTTTGACATAGTCTACAAAGTTGCCTTCGGTCATAAATCAGTACCTGTTAGGTTATTCGAGCAAAGGTAGGTGAATTTTAATCTTTTAAAGGAGAATCTATGACATAGGTAACTCCCATATCTTCTTTCAACACCCACGGTTTTTCACGATAGGTCATTTTTCTTGC
Organism: uncultured Maribacter sp.; assembly: GCA_964614665.1. Lineage (GTDB taxonomy): Bacteria > Bacteroidota > Bacteroidia > Flavobacteriales > Flavobacteriaceae > Maribacter_C. Next base: position 780 of record CAZTLZ010000331.1, on the reverse strand, counting down.
ACCAAGCTTTTCCATTGCGCGTTGAGATCTGTAGTTCTTGGGGTTCACATAGAAAACAACATTTTTGTAGTCCTGCAGCGCATAATTAATCATCAGTTTTTTAAACTCGTGATTGTATTGTCCGCCCCAATAGGCCCTATTTAAAAAGCTCCAACCAATTTCAACAACACCCTGGAATTCGTCTAGAATTTTAAATCGTGAACTGCCAATAACTCTTCCCGTTTTAGCATCCAGAATAACCAAAGCTCCTTTGGATGTAATTGATTCATCAAAAAACTTGGTAAAATTTTCCAGCGTATGACGGTCCTTGTTCTGATGTTGTTCCCATATCAAGGGATCAGAGGCCACCTCATAAAGTTGTTCAAAATCGGAAGTCTCTAGTGGTCTGATTTCGACAAGATTACTTTTTAAAAAAGGTTGCCTGTCAAAATTCATCTCTAAACACATAGATCATATACCCAATTGAAATAAGTATGAAGATAAGCACTGCCGCACAACCTGTAATAAAACAACTTTTTAGTGCATCTTTAGGTCTAATTACCTCTTCTGCCATTTAAAATTGTTAAACACTAAAGTTCCTCGATCACCTTCCCCAAACGCATGGTTATTTCATCAATGGCCCCAATACCATTTACGCTATGAAACTTGCCTTGTGCTTCATAAAAATCTTTAAGTGGAGCTGTCTTTAAGTTATATTCCTCAAAACGGTTGCGGATTTTGTTTTCATCTTGGTCATCACTTCGTCCACTCACTTTCCCCCGCTCCAAAAGACGCTGGATC
>CAZTLZ010000330.1:0-1936 GCA_964614665.1 uncultured Maribacter sp. | reverse complement strand
CTGCGCCGATAATAATACTCGACAAATTGGCAACTGGAAATCCTCTGAATTCTTCTTGGCCTGATTCCTCGTTGATAGCTACCCCTCCAAAAACTTGATGTAAAGGGCTTAAGATAGTATCGACTAACCAATCTGCTCTTTCTGTTTGAGTACACATTTCGTGAAAAACGACTTTGTAAAATTCTGGATGTTCCGCAGAAAAATGAATGAACTGCCGAGTATAAGCTTTCAAAGCAGCTAGTCCTTCTAAATCTTTAAAATACCCCTGAACTTCTGCGTACCGTTGTTTTAACTTTTCCCCTAATTGAATGATCGACTGTTTCCAAACGTCTTCTTTGCTATCAAAATGGTAATTCATCAGAGAATTGGTAATGTTTGCTTTTTTAGCAATGTCTCTTTGTCTAACCCCATCAAATCCTTTATTGGCAAATTCTTGAATGGCGATATTCAGTATGGCCACTTTGTCAGTTTGCTTGGAACCTAAGGGTCTTCCTCTTTTCTTCTTTAGTGGATTATTGGATTCAGTCATTAATTTGATTATTGCATTTTTTCCATTTAATAAATTTGTAAATAGCAAATCCAAAAACAATGAGGTTGATTATGTTCCATAGGCCAAAACTTAGGTGAATAATTTTATCCGTCAAATCCATACTAGACAAACTCAAATAACCTTCTTTGCTTTCGTCATGGAAATCATCGTATCGCATCATTGCCACGCCTAGCAAAAGATAAATGGCTATATCAAGAATTAACACGCTTAGTAACAAAGCGATATTCTTAATGCTGAAAATTTCTTTTGTTGTCCGTGATTTCACCATTTTGTGACTGCCTTTCAAATTTGAAAACCTCTTATTTAATAGTCGGATTTATATTTAGAAAATAAATTTAAGTAAAAATTCCTATTGATAAAAGTATTAAGAGTGAGTTTTGTGTTTTGATATAAAAACCAATAATTATTTGGCAAATATAAAAAAATATCTAATTTTGCACTATTATTTAATTGAAATAATTTTCAAATAATAAAATAATGCAAAAAACCTTCCCTGTTAAATTTCAACATTTAGTACTATACGCAAAGGATTTAATCCAATCGCATAAATGGTATCGCAAAGTATTTGACTTACAATTTTCGGCACAAAATGACCCCGATGGAAGTGCGGCTATGAGCGTCATCCAGCAGAGTATGCATTTCTTCAGCTTTGGGTATTATCACCATGATTTAGCACTTTGTAGTAGAAAAGGGGTAACCCCCGATAATACGAGTATTGTGAACTATGCCATGCGATTGAGGGATAATACGACTATTGCTGATTTTATAGCTAGGTTAGAAAAAGAAAATGTCTCTTATCGAAAAGGCCGTTTATTGCAATCTGCTAAAATGCCTGATGGTTTACAAGCAGTTTGCTTTAAGGACCCAAATGGATATTGGATTGAGGTGTTGGGGGAGTAAAAAATCTTAAATCATACATCAGAAATCATAATTCTTAAATCCACTAAATTAAATCGTGTGTGGATTTATGATGTATGATTTTTGATTTCAGATTTTTAAAAGCGAATTAACAACTGAATAATCATGCCTAGAAAAAGACCAGCCCACGCAATGCCGCCAAACGCCAACAAAGCACTTTGGCTCATCAAAAAAAAGTGGATAAGAGAACTCATTTTATTGCCCAAAACCCTCATGGGCAAGCGACGCTATAATAAAACCGAAGACTACGGAGTTTTTCGGGATAATAAATGTGTGATTTCCCATTTAGAGCAATCTTCCTATGTGGTCACGAACGTAGAAGAAAGCAAAGCATGGTTTGAAAAAATGGGTTTTACGAACGCTCGTATTTGTGAACCAGAACCCCATCCCGATCACGATGGACATACCCTATCCTGTTGTTACCTAAGTCTACCCGAACACGAAGAATGTGTCGTTCTAATGGAACAT
>CAZTLZ010000329.1:0-1947 GCA_964614665.1 uncultured Maribacter sp. | reverse complement strand
ATTATCTACTCTGAAAGACATCGCCTTCAATTGTCGTGTAGTTTACCTTTAAGGCATTCACTTTTCGTAGTTCTTGCTTTACATCTGAAATCAAACCCATATTAGCCTGCTTATCAACCTTCAACGACACAGTGGCAAAGGGTCTAATCCTTTCAGGCATTTTTTCAATTTGACTTATTACGAATGTACCGACATCCGCAATATCAATAAACTTATCATAAACTTGAATCTTTGATTCTATTCCGACTATTGGCTCCCATTTTTTAAGGGGCCTACCTATATAAATAGTTATAATACGGTCTTTCTTCTCAAGGCGCTTTACCTCGCTGGCGTTTGGCAACTCATTAAGTACTTTTAATGAATCATTTTTCATAACGGTTACCGTCATAAAAAAGAACAGCAACATAAAAACAATATCCGGTAATGAAGCAGTAGATACCTCAGGAGTATCACTACGGCTTTTGGTAAATTTCGACATAATAGATTATTTTAGTTTCTTTCCGCTTCAGACAAATTCAAAGGAAAAAGTTGTTGAATGTTCTTAATCTTCGGCTTCAATGCTTCCCTTACGGGTTTAGGTGTCTCTAGATTTGAATAGATAGTCTCCATCTCCGTATAATCCCTATTATATAACCTTTGACTCTCACGGTTTCGAAGGTCATTATAAGCACCCACCAATTCATTCTGAACCGAAATATAAACTCCATAGCTTGTTTCTCTACTACTCATTAGAGACACCACGGCTTCTGCCGGGCTATCAGATGAGCTCCGATCTCTAACTCCTTGACAATAGTCACAATATCTCGCATCACTTTCAAGTGCTCCTCCATTATCCAAAAAAGTGGTTGTAAGTTTTCTTAACTCCGCGAGATCTATGAGTTCATCATTTACTAAAAGCTCTCCATTACCATTGATGGAAATAGCTAGTATATTCTTTTCTGGAATAGGAAGAGGAGGGTCAGAAGTTATCCTTGGTAGCATCCGACTTAAACCAGTATCGGTTTCTATACTTGTTGTTACCAAAAAAAAGATGAGTAATAAAAATGCGATATCCGCCATTGAACCTGCATTCACCTTGGGTACTTCTTCTCTGCTAGCCATACTTTGATTTTTAAACCTGTCTACCGACAGGCAGATTAGACATAATTTATATCATAGTATAAGCGTGGCAATTCAATAAAATAAGTAAAGGGGCACTGGTTGGTAGCCGCCGATTGAGAACAGAAATAGCCCTCATAGGTAATGTATCAAGAGCCGTGCCAAAATCTTAAAAAAGTGTTAAAAAACAAAAGAATGCTAAATCGAATTACAGAATGTAGAAAATCAGACCCACGCGAAGTGGTTTCATTGCGATTCCCTCTTGGCCGAGGACGGCATTATCATCTAAAAGATTCGTTAGTGAATAATATACATGTGCATTAAAGCTGTTATAACCAAAATTGAAAGTAAGGCCATATTGTAGTTTTAGGGCATCTGGGTTACTAAAAGAATCAATTCCAATATTAGAATTGTCTTTAGGAACAAATTTGGAACGAGTATCATAGAGGTAGGCAAATTTTATCCCTGCATACACCCGCCAAAATTTATACTCGGCAGCTGTTGAATTTCGCCACCTAAATTCTATAGGCAATTCAACTGAATGTGTTTCGATCTTACTTCTTTTGTAGGTTGCACCATCATCAACTATAGTATATTGAACTTCACCTAGCCGCTCCGCAGCTCGGATATTTGAGTAGTAACTATTCAATCCTAAACCCACACCAATACCCAAACCTATAGTTCGATTATAGTTCAACGGAATATCTTTAATATAACCGCCTTGCAGGCCATATGACAAACTCTGCTGATTTACACCAACTGGTTGATTCAATAAAAAATTGTAGGTGATTCCTAAATAAAACTGATCCTCAAAATAGCGAGAATTTATCGCACTGGAATCTTGAGATA
>CAZTLZ010000328.1:0-1956 GCA_964614665.1 uncultured Maribacter sp. | reverse complement strand
AGAGACGACCACCAAGCGAAGGATTATATGCAGGATAGTTTTGAAAAGATTTTTAGGAATTTACCTAAATATGATGCTCAGAAAGGTGCTTTTGAAGGTTGGATAAATCGGCTGGGGACCAATACGGTCTTATCAGATTTGCGCAAACCCAATCGATATGTATCCCAAGAAGAAATAACAACTGATTTCTTCTTTTTTCCACTCTGCGCATTCGAACCTTTCTGGAAAACGGTCAGTGTATCGCCCCGCAAAAACATCAGACACAAGCGCCTGAGTATCAGCAAGGACGTTGACGCAAAACACCCCATTTTCAAGGACATTTTTTGCCGAATCACTTGTTTCATTTAGGCAGACCAGAAGCGTTGGTTTTTCCGTATCTGCCGACACAGAAGACATTGCTGACACCGTCACTCCAGCTTTGCCAGACACCCCATCAGAGGAAACCACGCTCACTGTAGCAGCTACCATGCTCATCCCTTGCAGGAAAGCACTCTTCAATTCTTCTTGGGCAGTTAGTGCCGCATGTTCTGTCATGGCTAAGTCTCCTGATTCACCGTTTATCAGCGTTTGAGACAAAAGCTCAAATATACCTTGATATACGCTCTCTGAGTGTAGCTGGATTAGCGGTTGAGAAGTTTAATGTCACTTATACATATTCTCACAAGCCTCATATTCAACTTCATACACCCCTGCTGCCCTTACGAGGCTTTTTTCAGTCTTCTCTGTGAAATCTTCTTCAAGGCTTCTATTCCACTTTCCAACCCTAGTGTCGTACGGACAGTCTCAGGTACTTCTATCTGAATAGCATCTAGCGGAGCAGCCTTCCCAATGAGATACCCCTGTATTTCATCACAGCCACATTGTTGAAGGACCTGCAATTCTTCGGACTCCTCAACTCCCTCACAAACGATAATCATATCAAGGCTTCGTCCAAGCCTCACAATTGTTTCCACGATAGACAGTGAAGTTTTGTTCTGATGAATGCTCTGAATAAATGAGCGGTCAATTTTAATCGTGTCAAAAGGGAAACGGCTCAAATACCCAAGCGACGAATAGCCAGTCCCAAAATCATCTAGCGCAATCTTCACTCCTATTTCTTTAAGCGCTTTAAAAATTTTCAGTGCGCCCATATCATCGTCAACCAAAACGTTTTCTGTGATTTCGACTTCTAACTGAAGTGGATCCAATCCTGATTTACGTAGAGCACGCTTGACGACACTCAAGAAATTTCTGTCTCTGAACTGTAGCGGACTTACATTCACACTCACAGTGCGACCATCCATGCTTTTGGCTGCCGCACAGCAAGCAACATTCATAACCCACTCACCGATTTTAACGATCTGACCACAACTTTCAGCGACTGGAATAAAGTCCGCAGGACTGATCATCCCTCTGTCAGGGTGTTTCCAGCGTATCAAAGCCTCATAACTTGCTATCGTACCTGCACTGACATCCATGCGTGGCTGGTAATGAACTTCCATTTCGTTCTTATCGATAGCGCGAGCCAAATCTAATTCTAAGAGCTGACGCATGCGAACATGCTCATCCATACCTTCTTCGAATATCGCGCAAGCATTCCGTCCCATGCTTTTTACGTGATACATCGCAGTATCCGCACGGGTCATTAAACTCACCCGATCAATTCCGTCCTTGGGGCAGAATGCGGCTCCAACAGAAGCTCCAACTTGAACTTCAGCCCCATCAGACAAGAGAATTGGCTGATTTAGAACCTCAACAATTCGAGCGCCCAATCTTTCTGTCTGCTCGCAATCCTCAAGTTTTGGCTGCAAGATAGCGAATTCATCGCCACCCAGACGCGCAACAGTCTCTCTTTTGCGCGTTATACTTTTAAGCCTTTCAGCCGTAGCCTGTAGAACGGCATCACCTGCTCCATGACCATAGACATCGTTTATGTCCTTAAACTTATCTAGGTCAATCAACACGACCGAAGATAAC
>CAZTLZ010000327.1:0-1960 GCA_964614665.1 uncultured Maribacter sp. | reverse complement strand
ACTACTGGTGCAGGGGATGCCTTTATTGGTTGCTTGCTACAGCAGATTTCTACTTTAAATGACCCCCACGAAATTATTTCCGATTTTGAATTACTATTGAAAATGGTGGAAAGGGCAAATAAGGCAGGTGCAATTACCACTACCAATTATGGGGCTATACCTTCATTACCCACCCGAGATTTGATTTTTGATTCTCCTGAACCCAGCGTGAATTAATTGTATTTCACTTTTCTTAAAATACGCAGTGATTCTTTTAAGGTTTGATAAGCTATCTTATCTTGCTTTTTGAGCAGGGGTCGAGCTTCCTCCATTTGCTCCTTAGCCTCTTCAAAGCCATTGAAATAACATATTAAATACGTGTCAGGTAAATGTTTCAAATCTTGTTTCTCACTAGATTTTAACCCTATTTTATTCCTGAGTTTTTGCAAAAGCGCATTGTTCGAGTTCAAAATATGATACAATGTCTTTTTATCATATTGTGGAGGTTCAAATATCAAGTCGCTATTGATTTGATAAGTCCCATTATCTGAAAATGTGATGACCACTTTTTCGAGCGGAAAGTACTTCTGTTTTGCCCCCAACCCAAGTTGCACATACTCCATCGTGGTAAAAGAATGCTCGTCATACGAAATAGTAACCTCATCTAACGTTGAATAAAACAGTTTGACCTGCTCATTAATCAATTCGATATCTACTCTTGAAAAATAGGTTTCTTTTTTTACTTTTTTTTGATTCCCTGCCCAACAGACAACAAACTGTTCTTTAAAAACCTTATAATTACTCTCCAAGTCTTTATGTCTATTGTTGATAAAATCAATTACACCATCCAAAGTCAACTCGATGTTATTTCTAGCGTGTGATTCAATAGTAGCTACGGTATCTGAATTGAGATCTTTCAATTCGATATCATATGCCTTTGGCATACTGATACTGCCCTCTCGGAAGAATACCATACCTCCATAATACTTCCATATGTTTTTACGAAGCGCACAGACTTTTCCACTTGATCTAATGGTAACCAACCCAACCACTTTACCCTCTGGCAATTGTGGGAATGGAATATTTTCATAAGAGATCAGAGGCGGATTGTCCAAATATGCATTGACCAGATTCTGTATCTTACTATCATCAAAGAAATCAACCCCAACAATTTTATTATCCTCATCTTCAACACCCACTGCAATAAAGGAGTTATTGCTTGGGTTGCTATTTGCCAAGGCACAAACATGCTTTAAGAACTTTGCCTTGCCTTCCTTCTGACCAATTGATATGAACCTCTTTTTATCATAAAAACTGTTCTCGTCATTATGGGCGAGGAGATTTTTGACCAAAAGGCGTTTGTTGATCATAGGGTTTTTTTCACAATAGTCGAAGAAGCCTGAGCCGTACACATAACTACCAAATCAGCAATATTTACATGGGGTGGTCTAGTCACTACAAAATGAACAATATCGGCAACATCTTCGGGCGTCAGCGGTTGAAAACCTTTGTAAACATTAGCCGCTCGTGAGGTATCTCCTTTGAATCTAACATCACTGAACTCCGTTTCGACTAATCCCGGGTTAATTGCACCTACTCTTATACCATGGGCATTTAAATCAATTCGCATGCCTTGATTGATGGCATCCACCGCATGTTTACTGGCGCAATATACATTGCCTCTCGGATACACTTCTTTGCCCGCTGTTGAGCCAATGTTAATAATATGACCCTCTTTTTTCGCTACCATTTTAGGAATAATCGCTTTTGAAACATAAAGCAAGCCTTTTACATTGATATCGAGCATAGCATCCCAATCATCTACACTTCCCTCATCAATGAAGTCAAGTCCATGCGCATTACCAGCATTATTGATAAGAATATCTATTTCCGAAAAATCATCGGGTAAAGAATTTATACTAGCGGATACCACATTTTTATTACGTATATCAAAATTCAAAGTATGCACTTTGGTTTTTTG
>CAZTLZ010000326.1:0-1985 GCA_964614665.1 uncultured Maribacter sp. | reverse complement strand
AACTAGCAATCGACTTGGGAATCACGCAAAAGACAGCTTGGTTCGTACTTCACCGTATCAGAGAAATGTTGAGAGAGAAAGCACCACAAATGTTAGGAGAGAACGATGCAGTCGAGACGGATGCAACACATATCGGAGGCAAGGAAGGAAATAAGCACTTTCCTAAAAGACGTTCTTTGGAAGATAAAAACTGGACTAACGAGTTCAAACCTTACAAGCCTAAGAAGGTAATCTTGGGAATCATAGAGAGGAACGGGAAAGTAGCTTTAAAGTATGTTTCAGGAGAGACTACCAAGAATATGGTAGACTTCGTTAAAACTCATGTACCGCAAGATTCAACTATTTATTCAGATGAAGCAGCGGCGTACAAGCAGTTGAAGAAAACATACAAGCACGACAACGTGAAACATTCACTTAGCATCTATGTTGAAGGTCAAGTTCATACCAACACCATAGAGAACTTTTGGAGCGTTTTAAAGCGTGGTTTGTACGGAGTGTACCACCAAGTATCGGATAAGCATATCAGCCGTTATTTAGACGAATATGCAGCTAGGTTCAATAATCGTAGCTTAACTTCCAATGAGCGTTTTAATCAGTTTTTGGAAGGTTCGGAGAGTGTTTTGACTTATAAAGTTTTGATTGAAAATTAGAATGTTGGAACGATGAAATTCGGTTCCAACGCGTTCCAACATTTTATGATATTAATCACTCACAATAAAAATTTTTATCGTAGTTTTAATGAAGTTTGAGCAAATTAACTACATTTGCCCGCTCTTGAAACCGATATGGCAACCACTCATAATAATACTCCTGACCCTGCATTTATTGTAAAGGCAATTAACATAGAAACTAAAGAAGTTATATGCGAAGGTGTTGACGGAGAACAAGTTATAAAATTAGCTAAGGAATCGGGAGAAAATTATATCTTAGACTTTGAATCAGAGCCTAGATATAATTTTCTATTTTGAATAAACCACACTACCACAACAAAGTTGTCTACCCGTTACCGAAAGAACAGGGAAGACCAAAGCCAAAAATTCCCATAAGAATCACAAATTTCGAAACTGGTCAATCAGAGGATATAAATGCTTTGATAGATACTGGTTCGGACTACTGCGTTTTTCCAAGTTTTATTACTAAATCAGTTGGCCATGAGCTTGGAGAAGACGATATAAAACAAGATGGATTAAGGGGAATATCGGGAGTTCCAATAGAAACTTATGTACACGGATTTAAAATATCCTTATTGGATGAAAAAATGGAGAAGGTTTTGTGCACAGTGGACACTATTGCCTACACCGTACTAACTCAAAAATTAACCCCGATTTTAGGTTACGCGGGGTTTTTAACCAACTTCAAGGTTTCGGTTGATTACAAAAAGAATAAGATTATATTAAAATGGTAACTTTGTATCATGGTGAAAATATCAGTACAGCACGAAGACTTTAATTTTTATAGAGATAAGATTGAAAATTTTGAAGATTTCAAGAATCAACACGAATCAAACATTGAGAATTTTAAGGAAGTTGTAAGTGATGTCTTGTCAAAAAAAGAAGGTAAGTATGTTTTTGATTATGTAATAAAATATCATCAATTTGACCCCTTGGATGGACAGGAGGATATTTCAGCAGAACATGTTGCTAAAATAGAAGAGAAATACCCGAATTGTTTTATATAATATATGTCAAAAAGCAAACCCAAAAAAGAAAAAAAAGAACGCGCTAAGAAATACGAGAAGAAGTTGAAAATCAACACAACTTTGGACGACGTACTTAAAGTATCGGTTCCTAAAAAGAATAAGCTGCGGTAACAGCTTACCAAGTTCATACCTTCCTAATGTTTCCGTAAATCTGCTTTTACCGAAGGAGAGACAGAAAAGTTTGTGCTCTGCAAAAGTTCGATTTGGTGAACTGCACCACGATAGCGGATTCTAAAAAAAACTTCGTTCTAGGAGTTTGATAAAATCACCTTTTTCCTTGTCCCAT
>CAZTLZ010000325.1:0-2003 GCA_964614665.1 uncultured Maribacter sp. | reverse complement strand
GCCGCATCGGCTTGCGCACCTTCAGCAAATACAGCAACACGTACTGTTTTACCTGTACCGTTTGGCAATACTGTTGAACCCCTAACTACCTGGTCTGATTTACGAGGATCTACACCGAGATTTATGCTTACATCAACAGACTCGTTAAATTTAACAGTCGAACATTCTTTAACTAAGCCAAAACCTTCAACAGGCGCATAGACTTTCTCAGCTTCAACTTTTTCACGAGCAGCGCGTAAATTTTTTCCTTCTTTAGCCATGACTAACTCCTTATACCTTTATAGGCCTTCAACATCTAAACCCATACTACGAGCACTGCCTGCAATGGTGCGAACTGCCGCATCCATATCCGCTGCCGTAATGTCTGGCATTTTAGTTTTTGCAATCTCTTCAAGTTGAGCACGATTTACTTTGCCAACTTTCTCAGTGTTAGGACGACCACTACCCTTACTTAAACCTGCAGCTTTCTTAAGCAGGATCGATGCTGGTGGTGTTTTAGTAATAAAAGTAAAGCTTTTATCTGCATAAACCGTTATTACAACCGGTACTGGCATTCCCTTTTCTAAATTTTGTGTTTGCGCATTAAAGGCTTTACAGAATTCCATAATATTTACACCGTGCTGACCAAGCGCCGGTCCTACTGGAGGACTCGGGTTCGCTTCGTTAGCAGGAACTTGCAATTTAATATATGCGTCTACTTTCTTTGCCATTTTATTTTTATTTCACTCAATAAATATCTTTAAAACTAATTATATTAATTAGCTATTTCTTTTAGCCCTTCTCAACTTGACCAAATTCAAGTTCTACTGGTGTTGAACGACCAAAAATCTGAACCGCAACTAACATACGGCTCTTTTCGTAATTCACTTCTTCAACTACACCATTGAAATCGTTGAATGGTCCATCAGTAACACGTACCACTTCACCTGGCTCAAACAATACTTTCGGCTTCGGAGCATCCACACCTTCTTGCATACGTTGCAAAATATTCTCTGCTTCAGCATCAGAGATAGGCGCAGGCTTATCAGAAGAACCACCTATAAAACCAAGTACTTTCGGACAATCTTTAACTAAGTGCCAGCTGTCATCATCCATATCCATTTTTACCAGAACATAGCCTGGGAAAAACTTACGCTCACTACGACGCTTTTGCCCTTCTCGCATTTCAACGACTTCTTCTACAGGCACCATTATTTCGCCGAATTTCTCTTGCATGCCATAACGCTCAATTCTTTCACCCAAAGAGCGCTGCACCTGGTTTTCAAAACCAGAATACGCATGAACCACATACCATTGCATTGACATCAATAAACTCTAATCAGATTACGTACTGTATTAAGGTCGTTAATATGCGATCAACGATCCATAAAAAAATAGACAGAATAATTACTACTACAAACACCACAATTGTAGTTTGTATGGTTTCACCTCTTGTTGGCCAAACCATTTTGCGCACTTCAGTACGCGCATCTTTCATAAAACTTGCTAACGATCTACCCCGTTCAGTCGCAAATGCAATTCCTGCCGCCACGACCACCGCGGCCACTATCCCTAGCACACGATAGAGCAGTGGATAATCCACATACACGTAAAATGCAGCAAGTCCCGCTAATACAATTACCGCAGCAATTGCTAGCTTAAAGACATCCATGCCGCTTGCAGTTGTTGCTTCAGCTTTTCCAGTCATATCAAAATAATATACGTGTAGAGGTTACTCGTGATTTAGCTCAGATTTCACTCATTAATGGCAGGCCAGGAGGGAATCGAACCCCCAACCTGCGGTTTTGGAGACCGCCGCTCTGCCAATTGAGCTACTGGCCTTTAATCGGTACGCCCTGCAATCGCCAAACAAGAAATTATAGCGTGTTTAATAGCTGATATTAAATCTATTTTTCAGCTATCAGAAGAGATAGGCAGTATGTTTTTTGAACAATCCGCCTATATTCTCCCGTTTCTTTGCCTTTTTTTAGCAAAAACTTACTCAATAACCTTCGAGACCACAC
>CAZTLZ010000324.1:0-2019 GCA_964614665.1 uncultured Maribacter sp. | reverse complement strand
GATGCGTAATGGCATTCAAAACGGGTCGTTTTAAAAGAAACTTATCAGAGAATATTGTCTCTTCAAGAGCCTTCATATCTTGCCCCTTACTTTCTTGCATCTTTAGATACAACAATTGATGTTGGTAATTCCATTCGTATAAGGCATGAGTACTATCTAAGCCTTCATAACACTGTAATCGAATTAAGTCCGTTTTCATGGCTTTGGCCATCACTTTAGCGATTTCGGTCTTCCCAACACCCGCGGGACCTTCAACCAATAGAGGTTTTTCCAATTTCATTGCCAGGAATATTGACATGGCGATTGCACCATCATCTATATAGCCTTGCTCTTGAAGCATTTTCTTAATTTGGGAGAGTTCTTCGTTTTTCATTGGGTATGCCTTCTTTTGAAAAGGTTTAAGATACCCAAAATCACTTGTGCTAACAAATCTGTTTCTAGTTAAACTTGAAAGTCCGTTTTACAAATTATCCAATTGATTCTTATTCTTATCGTCACTGATGGTCCAGAAAAAGCCTACGAAGAAAAATGCATCAGCCGTTGGGCGAATTTCACGGCGATCAAAAATCCCATCTACATTGGGGGTATCCGCGTACTGATATCCATTCACGTTTTTAAATCCGGCCACGTTACTAACGGAGAGGTATAATATCTTCTGTTGCGATATTAAATAGGCCCAGTTAACACTCAGATTATTATACGATTTTGTTTTCTCCCCTAGAAATTCAGAAGTATTCGGGTTATCATATGGTCGACCCGACCCAAAATTATAAGACATACCAACCTGTGAGCGCCAATCAGTTATGAAATACTTTGTCACCAACGAGAGGTTATGCTTGGGAGCAAAATTAGGGGTGGCGCTGCTCCTAAAATTCCGATAATCACGCTCGGTATCCAAATACGAATAGGAAGCCCAGTAATCCAGGTTTTTGATACTTTGATTATCCCTCCAAAAAATATCCAGACCAGTTGCATATCCACTTCCGAGATTATTGAACTCTGAATCGAATTGAGGCATTTTAGTATTGTACTTTGTTAGTTTGTCATAGTCCTTGTAATAGGCTTCTGCCCTAAAAGTTTTACCATCACCAGTGTATTGATAGTTCAGGATATAATGTGATGTTTTTTCAGTTGCCAAAGTTTCATCGAACTTCAAATACTCGGTCAACGGATTTTGATAGAAATCACCATAGGCCAATGAGAATTGCCCATTGGGGCTGCTTTTATAGGCAAAGGACACTCTGGGTGATATGGTGAAATCTTTTAATACACTTGAATATTCGGCCCTTGCCCCTACCTTCATGGCCAAACTGTTACTAAAGAAAATATCGGCCTCTGTGAATGCCCCTGAAAGATTATCCATATAATCGGAATCGAATGAAAGCCCGTCTTCGGCAGTAAATGTTTCGGTATAATCCGTAATAAAATGCTCCACCCCGAAATTCAATTGAAAGCGATTACTAAAACTCTTCTTCAATTTCAATTTAAGATGTGATGCAGTTTCTTGAGTTTCAATATTGTTGTTCATAAACCCGATGTCATTTTTATCCGAAGATATACTTGCACCAGCGGTCACCGTCCACTCCTTTTCCAAAAAGTGCTTGTAGGATGAATTTGCATAGAGGTTGTTGTTCTTTAATCCGAAACGTACAAAGTCATCAAAGTTGATGTCCTCTTGCTCAATATCTAGATTCGCATGCGTAAAGCCCGTATAGAATTTGAACATGCTCTTTTCTTTTTTACTTCTAAAGATAGCCTCGCCGGAAATAGACTCATAAGGTTTGTTCCAACGTGCGCCCCTATCATTGGGCACCAACCATTGGTACGGGGCCAAATTGAAGTAAGATGTATTAATACTCAGGGATTCATCTCCCCAAATTTCGGTATGTCCTAGTCCGCCACCCACTGACATTACCTGAATATCAGTCTGTTCCTGTTCAGGCACATCGGTTGTATTCAATAGTAGCACGCTCGAAAGTGCTTGCCCGTATTCAGCTGAATATCCACCTGTACTAAAGG
>CAZTLZ010000323.1:0-2021 GCA_964614665.1 uncultured Maribacter sp. | reverse complement strand
AGATTGCGCATTCCGCTACCAGCTTGCCGATGCGCAAACTGCATCATTAGAATTAAATGCACCGTTACTTTCGAGTTTGTTGGATCAAGTAAAGTTGGTGAATGATCAAATGCCAGATGCCGCACCCTCTAAAGCGGTGGATATCTTGGCTTGGCCAGGTGTAGTGCGAACTACCGAAACCGATATGAGCAGTTTCCATGCTACCTGCTTAGAATTATTTAAAACGGCAACGAATCAATTAGTTGATATGCGCGGCACAGAAGGCGAACGTCTTAAAGGTATGTTGCAAGAACGCTGTTCGGAAATTGGCTCTATCGTTAAACAAGTACGAATACGCTACCCACAAGTCCTCGAAGCCATAAAACAAAAACAGCAACAGCGCATTGACGATTTAAACGTGGAAATGGATCAACAACGTTTTGAACAAGAGCTTGTGTATGCTTCTCAAAAATTGGATGTTGCGGAAGAACTGGATCGAATAGATAGTCATTTGACGGAGATGCAAACTATCTTTAGTCGTAAAGATCCAATAGGTAGACGTTTAGATTTCTTAATGCAAGAATTTAATCGTGAAGCGAACACATTAGCTTCAAAATCTGCGGATATTGAAACAACACAAGCAGCGGTTGATTTAAAAGTATTAATCGAACAGATGCGCGAGCAAGTTCAAAACATAGAATAAATTTTTAATAGGTAAAATGTATGCCAAGTCAGGATCATATAAAAAATCATCAAGTTAAAATATTTTGCACAGGTGGAACCATTGATAAAGTTTACTTTGATGCGCTAAGTGAATATCAAATTGGTGAGCCGGTAGTAAAAGGAATTTTAAAAGAAGGGTTAGCAAACTTTTCTTTTGATATTGCCTCTATCTTAAAAAAAGATAGCTTAGAAATTACCGATGAAGATCGCGATATGATTTTTGAACAAGTTTCCGCAGAGTCTTGTAATAACATTTTGATCACGCACGGTACGGATACGATGATTAATACTGCGCAACGTTTAGAAGCCATTAAAGACAAAACCATTGTCTTAACGGGTGCAATGAATCCCGCACGCTTTCGCAATACGGATGCTACTTTTAATATCGGTTATGCAATTTCAGCTGCGCAACATTTACCTTGTGGAATTTATTTGGCAATGAATGGTCAAATTTTTACACCTGATGCCGTACAGAAGAACCGTGCAGCGGCACAGTTCGAGGCAACCTAGATTTTTTAAATTATTTTAAAAAAAAGCCTTAAAAACCCCTTGAAAAACGAAATTTAGCCCCAATCTTATAGATATCAAAGTTAATTACTCTGTTATTAAGGAGGCTAAAATGCTTACAAGAGTTTATCGAGATCCAAGAGATTCTTTCCGTGAGTTTCGCGGGGAGCTAGATCGTATTTTTAATGCAAATGCTGCGGAATATACTGATACGGCAACCGATTGGGTGCCTGCGGTAGACATTAGAGAAGCAAAGGATGCTTATGAAGTAGTAGCAGACGTTCCTGGTGTGCAAGCTAAAGACATAGATGTGTCATTAGAAGAAGGTGTGCTAACCGTTAAAGGTGAGCGTAAGTCTGAAAACAAGGAAGAAGGCGAAGGCTATACACGCACTGAGCGAACCTATGGAAGTTTTTACCGACGCTTTACGCTACCGGATACCGCCGATGCAGATAATATTTCTGCCAAGACCGAACACGGTGTATTAAAACTACATATCCCTAAAAAGGAAAAGGCGTTGCCGAAGAAAATTTCAGTCGAAGGATAATTTAAATATACAGGGATGTATTTACATGGAGGTTGTGGCGCCGCGTTAGTTCGCGGCGCTTTTATGTAGGGCGAGTAAGAATTAAATTGTTATCATTGGATGGTTATGGAATACAAAGACTATTACAAAATACTGGGCGTAGAACGCGATGCGAAAGAAGCTGAAATAAAAACAGCTTATCGTCGTCTTGCGCGTAAGTATCATCCTGATGTCAGCAAAGAATCGAATGCAGAAAATAAGTTTAAAGAGCTGGGTGAAGCTTATG
>CAZTLZ010000322.1:0-2024 GCA_964614665.1 uncultured Maribacter sp. | reverse complement strand
TCGATTTCGCTGGGTTCTGACGCCGGCATCGGGACCCTCCTTTTCCGCTCCTCCAGCGACACGGCGCTACTTGACGGCGCTGGTGTCATTCGTTTTGAGCGCGAGGACACCTTTGGCAATGGCGCGATACTCACGGATTCGTCCGTGGATCAGCTGACCATCGGCGAGACTATTGTCGTTCGCACGGTGACAGGTAGCGGCAGGATTGCCAGCGACCAGGAAATTGTGTTCAACGGTATCGCCAACAGCACCGTCGGTGGTGAAGAAATAGACTTTGAAGGCAACTCCCTGGTCTTTGGCGGCACGCTAAACGTCATCAACAACGCAGACGTAGAATTCGGTTTTTACGACGTTGATATTCCTGACGCCACCGGCGTCGTTTTCACCGACAAAGCGTTTGTTAACGTCAACGGCGCCGACCTGGTTGTTAATGGCGTGGTCCGAAATGACGGGGTCATCCAGATTGTCGATGGCGAATTCGAGGTTGGATTCAATGCGCTCGATGGCAACACCTGGCTCAACACCGGCAGTGTTACCCTCACCAACAGCACCATGATGCTGGACGCAGTCGCTACGCCAGAGGGCATCGGCAGCATTGCGGGTAGCGGCGAACTCATACTGCTCGGCGTTATTGACGGTCTTGGTCAGCAGAGCGTTGATATTACGGGTTTGTTCGACGACACCGTCACGTTCGGGAGCAACGGAGTCATTCGCGATGCCACGATAACCGGGGTGCCGCTGACACTCCCGGCCAACACGCGGTTTCGGTTCGACAACGTTACGCTCGCGACCGATCTCAGACTGGTATCAGAGACGGAGCTGTCTCTCAGTAACGGCTTCACGTTTGACAACGCCACTCTGTTGCTCAGCGAAGCACACGCAACCCTTATCACGAACGGCTCGTTAGGTTCGACGTTTACTATCGGGGGCACCGGCGAAATACTGTTTGACAGAACGGACACGCTAACTAGTGAGCTGGAAATCAGCCCGTTCCAACCTCTGCAAACCGTCTTGATTGGACCCGGAGTCAGTGTGCGCAGCGTTAGCCCGGGCATTGCGACCATTCGCGCTCGAAGGCGCTTGACAGTAAACGGGCCGGTGATTCGTGACGTTGATTCCACCTTCCTTGCCGTCAACGCGATTGAGCTCGTCATCGGCGGCGATGTGGTGGCAACCGACGGTGGGACCATTCTGCTCGGTGGCGCCAGCGGCACCGTCCGAATGTCAGAAAGCGCCAATCTAAGTGCGATTGACGGCCAGATCTCCCTGTCTAGCGACTCTGTGATCGACGGAACACTGAATATTGGGCCAGGTTCCATCGTTGAATTGCGCAACTACACGCTCACAAATACTGCGGCGGTGAACTTCGAACTTGCCGGCAATCAACCCTCGCAACTCCCGCTTCTGAGTTCTTCAAATGCGACCCTTAACGGCACGTTAAACGTGACGCTAAGCGACGGCTTTGAACCGGCACTGGGCGACGTTTTTGAAGTCGCAACCTACAATAGTGTCAGCCAGACATTCTTCACGGAGAATCTGCCGGTGCTCACCAGCCCTCTGTCGTTCAGCACCGATTACGGCGCGACCACGTTTTCCCTTGAGGTTAATTGAGCGGGCGATAGAGTACGCAGAGACACATTAGCGCCCCTGCTCGCTAATCCTGGTAACGCCGCAATTGGGTGATCAATCCTTCGTTATTGAACTCGATCATCATTAGCGTACGTCCGCTGTAACGGTTAATTCTTCCGTCCGGCTTTTTTCTTCTGTTGTTTCATGGAAAGAGCAAGGAGCACTCGTCTTTTGCGCGTCGCGCTACGACAGAGAGAGAATCATAAGAGAAGGATGGTGGCTATGGGTGGACTCGAACCACCGACCTCAGCATTATGAGTGCCGCGCTCTAACCAGCTGAGCTACATAGCCATTTGAGGACCTTGGCACAGATTTGCCAAGGCCGGAGATTGTCCGCGCTGACCGCCATGCTGTCAAGCGCCGACGCCCGAAAAAACGGGCTCTAAACGTTAAAT
>CAZTLZ010000321.1:0-2026 GCA_964614665.1 uncultured Maribacter sp. | reverse complement strand
ATTCATTTCGTTCCAAATGCCTTCAACTTGTGCCAAGGTTTGGTTGAGATTGCCTTCACTCAATTTAATGTTCAATTTGCTGGCATAAGTGCCAGGCATAATACTGAGTGCACCGATGTCATTGCGCAAGGTTTCAAAATTGAAATTTTTAATCACCCCAATGACCGTGTAAATTCTTTCTCCAGCCTCATCATTGATATTGTACACCAATTGTTTACCCAAGATATCGTTGGGTGTACTTTCCAAGATGGAAACTGCGGTTTCATTTAGGAGGATTCCAGTGGAATCGGTGGCAAACTGCTGGTCAAAATTTCGCCCAGCTATAATTTCAAGACCAAGGGTTGGTACATAATCGTAATCACCTCGCCACTCTTGCATGTTGATGGCCTTTTCTTGATCTCGGTTTTCAGCCCTTAAAAAAGAGGTGTTGCTACGCGAGGATGGGGTGGGTAAGTAACTGCTAAGGGTGGCATTTTGTATTTGGCCCAAGCTCTTAACAGCTTCTTTGAAGGTCTGCCTTTTTTCATTGTTCATACTGTAAACATCCTCAATGACCAATATCTGATCTTTGCCGAAACCGACATCCCTACTTTTTATATAGTTCAATTGCTGATACACGACCAAGGTGGCGATGATTAAAAAGACTGAAATGGCAAATTGAAAGATGACCAGAAAATTCCGGGTCTTACCACCGCCAATACTATGATTGCCACTACCTTTTAACACCTTTACAGGTACAAAGCGTGACATAAAAAAGGCGGGGTAACTGCCTGAAAATAACCCTAAAAGAAAGGTGCCCACCAAAATGATTCCCCAAAAAGCAGGACTTGCAAAGGGAATTTGAAGTGATTTGTTCGAAAGGTCATTAAAGAACGGAAGCAGCAGCAATGCAATGATCAATGCGAAAAGCAAAGAAGCAAAACTGATGAGGCCCGATTCTGTCAAAAACTGACGAACCAATCCGATTTTATTCGACCCTAGGGTTTTTCGGATGCCCACTTCTTTTGCCCTTTTTAGGGATTGCGCCGTGGAAAGGTTCATAAAATTGATGCTTGCAAGCACAATTAAGAAAAGTCCGATCGCACCTAAGATATAAAGGTTTTGGATATCCCCGTTTTGGCTGAACTCCGGGCTTCTATGTGAATATAAATGGATATCAGCGATAGGCATGGTACTGTATTTTATATAATTGCCCGAAGCCTCGAACTGTTCCCGTGTCACCCCAGGAAAAAAGCGTTGGGCATACGGGATCACATAGGTGTCAATCATATCATCCATACCTTTTTGTATGTCGGAAGCTGCCGTTCCCGGTTTTAGTTTTACAAAGGTGTAATAGTTGTGGCCGGTCCAAGCGCCTTCTTGGGCATCTGCATAACCCGGCATGGCTAAAAAGAGGTTCCGGTCGCTCAAAAAGGAGTTTTTTGGCAAATCTTCGATAACCCCACTCACGGTATAGGTCTGGTCATTTTCCAAAATCATTGTTTGCCCTACAGCTTGGTCAGCAGGAAAGAACTTTTCGGCCATAGTCCGCGATATGACCATGGTATTGGGCTCATTCAAAGCCGTCTTGACATCTCCATATAATAAATCGAGGCCTAGCATAGGAAACATACTCGTTTCTGCATAAGTGGCTCCCGGCTCTTTAATATTGTCAGGGTCATTTGCTTTTTTGATCAGTATACCGCCAATGTTTCTAAAACGGGTAGCTAGCTCTACTTGCGGTAAATCGTTCATCATGGTTTCGGCCATGGGGGCCGATACTTCAGGAGAGCTGGTCACTTCACCCCCAAACTTAACATCGGCATTCACTCGATGTATACGTTCAGTATCGGCAAACATTTTATCGTAGCTAAGCTCATCATAAATGTACAGGCCAACAAGTAAGGCCCCGGCCATACCAATGGCAAGGCCAAATGTGTTCAAGAAGGTGAAAAAGGGTTGCTTTCTCAGGCTTCTCCATGCGATTTTTAAATAGTTTTTAAACATGGTTCTTTATTTAGTTGCTTGTTGTCCGTTACTAGTTGTT
>CAZTLZ010000320.1:0-2029 GCA_964614665.1 uncultured Maribacter sp. | reverse complement strand
TGGAAATGGTAAATATGTTCATTGAGACGAAGTTTGAAGGCGGAAGACATGAGCGCCGTATTGAAAAAATACCTTGTTCTTAATTGCTTTACTCTTGTTGGTTCGCCATTTATAGTATTTAAAACAGGTATTTTTTGAAGTAAACGACCGACAACCATCAACTAAATATGGGTCATTCACACCACCACGGTCATCACCACCATCCTGACTTAAAGGGAAGGAATCTCATTATTTCGATTATCCTAAATATTCTGATTACCGTATCACAGGTGATTGGAGGATTAATTTCAGGAAGTCTTTCTTTACTCTCAGATGCCCTGCATAATTTTAGCGATGTACTTTCTTTGATAGTGAGTTACATTGCCAATCTTCTTTCGAAAAAACCGTCTTCTACGAATAAAACTTTTGGCTACAAACGTGCTGAAATCATTGCTGCTTTTGTCAATTCGGCCGCATTGGTCGTTGTTGCAATTGTTTT
Organism: uncultured Maribacter sp.; assembly: GCA_964614665.1. GTDB lineage: Bacteria > Bacteroidota > Bacteroidia > Flavobacteriales > Flavobacteriaceae > Maribacter_C. Next base: position 1,551 of record CAZTLZ010000320.1, on the reverse strand, counting down.
GATTATCGAAGCAATAGAACGTTTTCAGAACCCAAAAGAAGTGGAATCGAACCTCGTTATTTGGTTGTCCTTACTTGGAATAGCCGTAAACGGATTTAGCGTACTCCTTCTTAAAAAAGATGCCGAAAGCAATATGAATATGAAGTCGGCATACCTACATTTATTGACAGACATGATGGCCTCGGTGGCGGTTTTGATAGGTGGATTGCTTATGAAGTTCTATCAAATGTATTGGGTGGACCCCACATTGACCCTGGCGATTGCCGCGTATTTGATTTTCATGGGATATGATTTGTTGAAGCAATCAACACGTGTATTAATGCTTTTCACACCAGGTACTGTTAAAGTAAAGGAAATCGTGGAAGCCATCACAAAAATAGAACCTATAAAAAATGTACACCACGTTCATGTGTGGCAGCTGAATGAAGACGAAATACATTTTGAAGCCCATATCGATTTTAGTGAAGATATTAGTCTTTCGGAGTTTGATGTGATTCTCGAGAAAATAGAGGAAGAAGTTTATCATAATCACGGTATCAATCATGTCAATATTCAACCGGAATTTGGTAAATGTGATAGGAACAAGTAGTCGTTCAAGATTAGAGACAAATGAAAACGCACAAATCAAAAATAGATTTTGCCTTAATATATACACCCTTGCTGTTGTTTGTTGGAATGACCATATTTATGTTGGTTAATGAAGAATCGCTTAAGGCTATATTGACTACCAGTGCAATTTTGCTCGCTACAGCTTTGTTCATTTTATATTTAGCTTATAGCACCGAGTATGTTTTTGAGAATGAAATATTGAAAATCAAATGTGGGTTTTTGTATTGTCGAAGCATAAAAGTTTCAAGAATAAAATCGGTTTCAAAAACAAATAATCTTATTGCGTCGCCTGCAGCGTCTTTGGATAGAATCGAAATCAAATATGATGAATACGGAGTTTTGGCAATTTCACCAAAAAACAAAGATGCTTTTGTAAAGAACCTCCTTGAGGTTAACCCTAATATTATTGACCAGATTAGAAAATGAAGATTGAAGTAAAATCTTTTTCAGAACTAAACACTACCGAGTTGTACGACATACTGCAATTACGTTCAGAAGTCTTTGTAGTAGAACAAGATTGTGTGTATCAAGATTTGGATGGTAAAGACCAAAAAGCGTTACATATTATTGGCACCAAAAAAGAGAAAGTAGTCGCCTATACCCGAATTTTTAAGGCAGGTGATTATTTAGCTCAGGCAAGTATTGGTAGGGTGGTCGTTGCAGTTGGCGAGCGAAAATACGGTTACGGGCTCGATATCATGAAATGCTCCATCGAAGCCATAGAAGAACGGTTTGGAGAAACTTCGATTGTGCTTTCCGCTCAGACCTATTTAATACGGTTTTATAATTCGTTGGGATTTATTGAAAAAGGGGGCGAATATTTAGAGGATGGTATTCCGCATGTGATGATGGTTAGGGGGTAATAGCAATAGGCACAAACCAGCTGAAGGTATTTTTATTCACACTTCCCTAGATTGCCCCTTCCAAAACCTTAAGCACTGG
>CAZTLZ010000319.1:0-2042 GCA_964614665.1 uncultured Maribacter sp. | reverse complement strand
ACGTCGCCTTCAGAAACGTTGTCGCCAACTTTCACTGAGATTGATTCGATTGTGCCTGCCGCTGAAGCAGGGATGTCCATTGATGCTTTGTCTGATTCAACAGTCATTAATGCGTCGTCAACACTTACCGTATCGCCAACACTGACTAAAATATCAATGACTTCAACAGCGTCTGCGCCGCCTAAATCAGGAACTCTAATTTCGCTCATTGTGTTTTCTCCAATTCTGTCGTTATACGGTTATTTGTAAAGTGGGTTAGGTTGGTTAGGGTCGATATTGAATTGCTTAACTGCTTTAGCAACTGTTTTAATATCTACCGTGCCGTCTTCTGCTAGTGCATGAAGAGCTGCTACAACGATGTAGCCACGATCCACTTCAAAGTGATTACGCAATGCTTCACGCGTGTCACTGCGGCCGAAACCGTCTGTGCCAAGTGTAACGAAGCGAGTAGGGACGAACTCACGAATTTGGTTCGCGTAGTTCTTCATGTAGTCAGTTGCTGCGATAACTGGGCCGTTGTGTGCTTGTAGAGATTTCTCAACGAAGCTCATGCGTGGCTTTTCAGTTGGGTTAAGCATGTTCCAACGCTTCACTTGTTCGCCGTCGCGTGCAAGTTCGTTCATGCTTGTTGCACTCCAGATGTTTGCAGCTACTTTGTATTCGTTTTCTAAGATTTCCGCAGCAGCGATACACTCGTTCAAGATTGTGCCTGAGCCCATTAGTTGAACTGTTGGTGTTTTGCCGTCGTCTTTCTTGCTGCGATCCATCAAGTACAAGCCTTTCAAGATGCCTTCTTCAACGCCTTTTGGCATTTCAGGGTGCTTGTAGTTCTCGTTCATTACCGTTAGGTAGTAGAAAACGTTCTCTTGCTCAACATACATGCGACGCATGCCGTCTTGAATGATCACGGCAACTTCGTATGCGAATGTTGGGTCGTAAGAAATACAGTTAGGGATTAAGCCTGCTTGTATGTGTGAATGACCGTCTTGGTGTTGTAAGCCTTCGCCGTTCAATGTTGTACGACCCGCTGTGCCACCTAGCATGAAGCCACGTGCTTGCATGTCGCCAGCTGCCCACGCTAAATCACCAATGCGTTGGAAACCAAACATTGAGTAGTAGATATAGAATGGAATCATTGGCAAGTTGTTGCTTGAGTATGACGTTGCAGCAGCGATCCAAGATGACATTGCGCCTGCTTCGTTAATACCTTCTTCAAGTAACTGACCTTGAGGTGATTCTTTGTATTTTAATAGTGAGTCTGAATCTTCAGGCTTGTATTTTTGACCCATTGGCGCATAAATGCCGATTGAGTTAAACAAGCCTTCCATGCCGAATGTACGCGCTTCGTCAGGAACGATTGGTACAACACGGTCTTTAATGTTCTTGTCACGAATCAATGTCATTAAGATTTGTACAAATGCCATTGTTGTTGAAATTTCACGCTCGCCACTTGAAGCTAATTGCTTCTTGAATGTGTCTAGCGCTGGAATTTCTAACTTTTCTGATTCTTCACGACGAGAAGGTAAGTAGCCTTGTAGCGTCTTACGACGTGCATGCAAGTACTTCATTTCTTCTGAGTCTTCAGCAGGCTTGATGTAGTTTAATTCTTTAACATCTTTATCTGTTGCTGGGATTTTGAAGCGATCACGGAAGCCGATTAGTGAATCGTAGTCCATTTTCTTTTGTTGGTGAGACGTGTTCTTGCCTTCACCAGCTTCACCCATGCCAAGACCTTTAATTGTCTTGGCTAGAATAACTGTTGGCTGACCTTTGTGAGTCATTGCTTCTGCGTATGCTGCGAAGATCTTACGAGGATCTTGACCACCACGCTCCATGCGGAAGATTTCGTCGTCACTTAGGTGAGCAACCATTTCTTTCAACTCTGGTGTGTTCCAGAAGTGTTCACGCGTGTATGCGCCGCCGTTTGCTTTGAATGATTGGTATTCGCCGTCAACACAGTCTTCCATACGCTTTTGAAGTGCGCCTGAAAGGTCTTTTGCTAACAATGGATCCCAGTCTGAACCCCATGTTACTTTGATTAC
>CAZTLZ010000318.1:1801-2052 GCA_964614665.1 uncultured Maribacter sp. | reverse complement strand
TTTTTGTGCTTTCTGAAGTGTCTTGCCCTAGCAGTTTATCCAAAATCAAGCTTAGAGACGTATCTTATTTTAGTAGTAGCGCACTATCGAATGAAACCTTATCGGCCCCAGTTATACTTAAACAAATAGGTTACCAAAAAGAATTTTGGGATACATATATCTGTGTAAAGACCAATGAGTTTAGCAATACAGATATAGAAAAGAAAAAGGTGTTGGATCAAAAAATAAAGGAGTATGAAAAGAAAATATCC
>CAZTLZ010000318.1:0-1791 GCA_964614665.1 uncultured Maribacter sp. | reverse complement strand
AGTGTTGGTAGTCGAGTGATTCCAAGTTTTCCTAAAGCGAGTGCAGCGCAAACGCTTATTTCTGACAATTGCGATACTAAACAGATTGAGATCAATAAAGAAGCTACAGATGAAGAAAAAAGTAAGGCGGCTGAATATGCTAAAAAATGCATAGAGAGTTTGGGTAAGGTGATTGATATTGAGGTGGCTGTGCTGTCTGAAGTGGAAGGGTCGGCGTCTTCTAAGTCGCTGGCTGAAATCGATAAAAATGTTGTTGAAAAGCAATTGAGTAAAGATGACGTCGAACTTGAACCGTTAATAGATTTACAGGCGTCCGTTAAAGAGAGTATTGAAGCAAATACTAGTTCAGAGAGATTCAAGGTAATTGACGATTTGTTGAATACGAAATCTTTGCAAGAAGAAGTATTTAAAGAAAATTCAAAAATAATGTATAGGAATATTACGAAACTACTATACAAAATACATAACGAAGAGCCAGTGGCAAACGAAAAGAAAAATGAAGCTGAAAACGCTGAAGGAGACAAAGGAGACAAAGGAGACAAAGGGAACAAAGGAGACAAAAGAGACAAAAAGAGACAAAAAGAGACAAAAAGAGACAAAAAGAGACAAAGGAGATAAAGGAGATAAAGGAGATAAAGAAGATAAAGTCGCCAAAATCGCTAAAGTTGATAAGGTTAAATGCCGAGGTGCGAAATGCTGCACGCTAATGTTTAGAAACGACGAAGCAAAGAAAGCTTGTATCAGTCGTTTACATCGCTTAGTCGGTGTATATGGCGATCTTAACTTTTCCGATTCTTGGATCAATAATAAAAATCTTGTGAATTCATTCAATTCATTAGCTAGTTTGTATGACGATGTAGGTCAAAGAATAATGACTTCCAGTAGTCCTGTTACTGACGCTGAGAAGGAAAATCTCATTGCTTCTACGGTAAGGTTCTTGGATCGATTTGAAAAAACATCGAGGTACAATATAGGCGTAGGGGCTATGTATTATCAGGCGCCGAGATTGAGGTTTGAAGGTGGTTATGAATTTGATTACTCCTCCATTGACCAGCCAGTACTCTCAGGTTTTCCTGCTGCTGACTATGAAGGTTTAACTTCTGGAATATCTAAAGTTTCTCCTGCGATATTCGCACAAGTCCCCTGGGTCAAGGCAAGCCTTATTGTGCCAAGTATTAGCTCGTCGAGTACTTTTTTAGGTGATATTCAAGAGGTGGTTAGTGAAGCTGAAGACCCTGTCGTCTACGTAAGGAACTATAGAGTAGAAACTGAGGTCGAGCCGAATTTTGAACTTAACATTGATCTAAGCTTGAAACAGGTGTTTAAGGGGGTTTGTGCTGATCATGACAAGTTCAGTTTTAATTGGTGGGCATGTACGCCAATACCAAAAAAAAATCATGACTTCTCTTTCCGGTTTGGTCTAACTAATATGGATATAAGCCAGGTTTTTCAGACTGAGCTGCGCATACGTGATGATGTGGGGCAGGTTTTTTCTCAATTAACGAGTGTGGGCAGCAGTCCAATTGTTGTAGAAGAGGAACGAACTGAGATTTTTCGGCACGTTGGGTTCGTATATTCGTTAAATTTTGGTGATCAATTTCAGTTTAATCTTTCTGGAGTGAAAAATGTGGATAGTAAAGATCTAGAGAAGACTGAATTTATCGTCGAAGAAGACAGGTACGGAATTTCTCTGGTTTATTACTACTTTTAGCCAAAAACGACAATTGCAGTTAAACGTTCAGTTAAACGGTAAGAGTGTCAGGTCTTGCGTTTTGCTAGTCAGTCAATATT
>CAZTLZ010000317.1:0-2053 GCA_964614665.1 uncultured Maribacter sp. | reverse complement strand
CCAAACGGAACAGGTAAAACAGTTCGTGTAGCTGTTTTTGCGCAAGGCGATCAAGCGAAAGTAGCAGAAGCTGCGGGCGCAGATATCGTAGGTTTTGACGATCTTGCGGCAGAAGTTAAAAAAGGCGAAATGAATTTTGATGTTGTGATTGCAACACCAGATGCCATGCGTGTTGTTGGTCAGCTAGGTCAAATATTAGGACCACGCGGATTAATGCCTAACCCTAAAGTAGGCACAGTAACTCCTGATGTTGAAGGTGCTGTGAAAAATGCCAAGTCTGGTCAGGTTCGTTACCGAGCTGATAAAACAGGTATCGTGCATTGCAGTATCGGTAAGGTTGATTTTGAAGCTCAACAACTCGTTGAAAATTTAGAAGCTTTAATTGGAGATCTAGTTAAAGCGAAACCTTCTGCAGCTAAAGGTGTTTACCTGAAGAAAGTCGTTGTCTCATCAACTATGGGTGTTGGTGTGCAAGTCGATCAGTCTTCATTGGGATAAGTAAAAATCAGTAAACAGAGAGATTTTTGTTTCTCTGAGTAAGAAACTTTGGGCTGTTTCGTAATAGTTTTAATTATTATGAACGGCCGTCAAAGACCGCAGGAACGATGAATAATCGTTTAATTGAAGAAATGAATCCTGCGTAGACGGTGGCTCCATTCAGAATTTTCTGAGTTGGAACACTGCGATGGTGTTGGTAAGTAATTATCAACTTATGTAGTAACGCTTAAATTAGCAAAGCAAATATGCGGATCTGGTTTAAGTACAACTTAGGAGGACCATACTGTGGCACTAAACCTGGAAGGCAAAAAACAAGTTGTCTCTGAGGTTGCTGCGGTTGCTGCTGAAGCACATTCGGCCGTTGCTGCCGAATACCGAGGACTCGGTGTTGAAGCTCTGACTGACCTGCGAACTAAAGCACGCCAAGGTGGTGTGTATGTAAGAGTGGTTAAAAACACACTTGCAAAGCGCGCGGTAGAAGGAACGGAATTCGAGTGTATGCGTGAAGGTCTAGTTGGCCCGATGATTCTTGCATTTTCGCAAGAAGATCCAGGCTCAGCTGCTCGCGTAATCAAGGACTTCAGTAAAGAAAACGAATTGCTTAATGTCAAAATGTTAGCCATTGGTGGCCAGCTTCTGGAAGCATCAGAATTGGATCGATTGGCAAGCTTACCGACGAAGGATCAAGCAATAAGTATGTTGATGGCAGTAATGAAGGCGCCGGTCGAGAAATTCGTCCGCACTTTGGCAGAACCGCACGGCAAGATGGTGCGAACTGTGGCTGCTGTACGCGACCAAAAGCAAGCTTAATAAAGTTAAGTCACTTAACGGTTTTAAATTTTTAGGAGCATTTAGAAATGGCTGTATCACAAGAAGATATTTTGGAAACTATTTCCAACATGACTGTAATGGAAGTTGTAGATTTAATTTCTGCAATGGAAGAGAAATTCGGCGTATCTGCAGCAGCAGCAGTCGCGGCAGCACCAGCAGCTGGTGCGGGCGCAGGCGAAGCAGCAGCAGAGAAAGACGAGTTTGATGTTGTCATGAGTAGTTTTGGCGGCAATAAAGTTGCTGTAATTAAAGTAGTTCGAGCTATCACAGGCTTAGGACTTAAGGAAGCTAAAGAGATGGTAGAAGGCGCACCTTCTACTGTTAAGGAAGCAGCTTCTAAAGACGAAGCAGAAGACGTAAAGAAGCAGCTTGAAGAAGCTGGCGCTGTTGTAGAACTTAAGTAATTCTACTTCAGATTACGTGCTTAAAAGCATCGCGGTGCGAACACATGTTATGGATAAATCCATAGCATGTGTTTGCTCGTGGCGCTTAATTTAATTAGTTAGTCACATGGATTACTGAAAAGCGCCTACGTGATTTTTAAAGTAAACGTTTTTCAGTAATCAGTTTAAAGCCCGGATACGAGGAGGCTAAATGCAATACAGTTTCACTGAAAAGAAACGAGTCCGTAAGGATTTTGGTAAGCGCCCACAGATAATTGAAGTACCTTTTATGCTTCAAATACAGTTGGCATCTTATCGCCAATTTCTGCAGCTAGATGCTA
>CAZTLZ010000316.1:0-2054 GCA_964614665.1 uncultured Maribacter sp. | reverse complement strand
TAGTTTTATTCTGATTTTTTGACTCATCTTCTAAAATTTAAGCGGTTACGCCTTTAGCTGTTTTAATTACCTCTTCTGATATGTTAGACGGAGTTTCTGCGTAATGAGAGAATTCCATTGTCGATGTTGCTCTACCAGAAGACAAAGTTCTTAAGGAAGTAACATATCCAAACATTTCGGAAAGAGGAACAGTACCTTTTACAACCTTGGCACCCGCCCTATCGCTCATATCACTTATAGTTCCACGTCTTCTATTCAAGTCACCTACAATATCACCCATATTTTCTTCAGGTGTAATCACCTCAATTTTCATTATAGGCTCCATTATAACCGCACCAGCAGCTTTTCCTGCAGCTTTATAACCCATCTTCGCAGCCAATTCAAAAGAAAGTGCATCAGAATCCACAGGGTGGAAAGACCCATCTTTCAATACTACTTTCATAGTATCCATTTCAAATCCAGCCAAAGGACCGTTCATCATCGCAGCCTTGAATCCTTTTTCTACGGATGGAATGAATTCTTTTGGAATTCGACCACCTTTAATCTCATCAACAAACTGCAATCCCGTTCCTTCGAAATCTTCGTCCGCAGGACTCATTTCAAACACAATATCACCAAACTTACCACGACCACCAGATTGTTTCTTGTATGTTTCACGGTGTGCTGCCAGTTTCGTAAGTGCTTCTTTATACTCAACCTGAGGTTGACCTTGATTTACTTCAACTTTAAACTCACGTCTTAAACGGTCTACAATAATATCTAAGTGAAGCTCACCCATACCCGATATTATCGTCTGACCAGAAGCCTCATCAGTTTTAACTTGAAAAGTAGGATCCTCTTCAGCTAATTTCGCCAAAGCCATACCTAACTTATCCACATCAACTTTAGTCTTTGGCTCTACTGCAATACCAATTACCGGATCAGGAAAATCCATGCTCTCCAAAATAATAGGATGCTTTTCAGCGGACATCGTGTCTCCAGTCTTAATATCTTTAAATCCGACAGCCGCTCCAATATCACCAGCTTCGATATAATCTATCGCATTTTGCTTATTGGAATGCATTTGATAGATTCTAGAAATACGCTCTTTTTTCCCTGAACGGTTATTCAATATATAAGAACCAGCATCTAAACGACCTGAATATGTTCTGAAAAATGCCAAACGACCAACAAAAGGATCCGTAGCAATTTTAAATGCCAAGGCCGAAAAAGGCTCTTTAACATCTGGTTTTCTACTAATTGATTCTCCCGTATCAGGGTCAGTACCTACTATTGCATCCTTATCTATCGGAGAAGGCAGGTATCTACACACCGCATCCAATAAAAACTGGACTCCTTTATTTTTGAATGAAGAACCACAAATCATTGGAATGATTGCTCTGTCCATAACCGCAGCTCTTAAAGCCGCATGAACTTCTTCCTCAGTAATAGAATCTTCATCTTCGAAGAATTTTTCCATTAATTCTTCATCATACTCGGCAACGGCCTCAATCAAAGCAGCTCTATACTCCTTTACTTCTGCCTTCATCTCTTCTGGAATGTCTATAACATCAAAAGTAGAACCGTAACCTTCATCATGCCAAACTATAGCTCTATTTTTAGCTAAGTCAACAATCCCTTTAAAATCAGCCTCATCACCAATTGGCAAGACGATAGGAACTGCATTAGAACCCAACATCGTCTTAACTTGCTTACAAACCATCAAAAAGTTAGACCCTTGACGATCCATCTTGTTAACAAAACCAATTCTTGGCACCTTATAGTTATCTGCTAATCTCCAGTTTGTTTCAGACTGCGGCTCGACGCCATCAACAGCACTAAAAAGAAATACCAAACCGTCAAGTACGCGCAAAGACCTATTTACCTCTACAGTAAAATCTACGTGACCAGGAGTATCTATAATATTAAAGTGATATCCTTTCGCATCATCTGTAGGTTTGCCATTTTCGGTAGGAAAATGCCATTCGCAAGTAGTTGCTGCAGAAGTAATTGTAATTCCACGTTCCTGTTCCTGCTCCATCCAGTCCATCGTGGCAGCACCGTCATGCACTTCG
>CAZTLZ010000315.1:0-2110 GCA_964614665.1 uncultured Maribacter sp. | reverse complement strand
ATCAATGACTTAGTATGTATATATACCCCTTTTTTGAGGGATTCCGGTTTGATATTGCGTACGGCCCAAATCATCGAAGATTTGCGTCTAGCAATATCAGACCCTTGGAAAGGAGTCAAGAGGCAATTATGATAATATTTTTTTTAACCGTAAATTAAGGATGGAATTATATGATTAGAACAGTGTTAGATGAACATAAAATGTGGTGGTATGAAGTGAATGATAGAGATGCCAGAATACAAAAAATAATAAACCAACTTGATGAACTGGCCCTACATTATGAGGCTGTTTGGGGCGTGGGATTTTTGCGTGATAATTGCTCGGACGAGCTGGCACAAAAATGGGATTTACAAGTTGAAAATATGGAAAAAGCATTGCAAGAGCAAAACGAACAAAATGTTGAAAAACTCGCAATGGGGTTTCTCCGAGCTTATCCAATTTTGGAAGCTGATGTCTATTCAAGAAATCATCTCCCGCTGGCACCTGCTCATATGGCAATCGAACATAACGGAGTTGAAATAATTATCGCCGCCAATAATTGTGACGTTTCTAAAATGGCAATACGTAAACCAAACCAAGGCGCCCGAATTTACACAATGTCGCAGATTGCAAAATTGCTAGATGGGAATCTAGACAACCTTGTCGACGTTATAGAAAAACGAGAAGATCAAGAGAAGAAAAAATCTAAGAGGTTGAATTTTGGGCAACGTGCTTTTGGGCCAGATGAAATACCGTGGGCGCAGGGGAGTTTTTAACGTCACTTGCATTGCGTATAAAAATATGGGATTATCTCAATATGTTGATTAAAAAAATACACGCAAAAAATGGATCGGTGTTCACGTCTTGTGATTATATCAATGATGTTAGCTCACCTTGCAAAGAAACATTCCTGTATCTTCGTGGATTGCAAGAACACCCTATCGAAGAAATTGGCAAGATTATCGCAGCGCAGAAAAAAATGTATCCTAGCAAAAACTGGGGTGAAATAGAGCGCGTTTTTAAGGCGGTGAGTGGTGGTAAAGAAAATGCTGAAATAAAGCCTGTTGAGCAGCCTGTTAAGCAAATTGATGAAGAACACACCAAAGAGGCTTTTGAAGGCACTGAAAACGGATCAGAATTGGATTTGCAGCCGCCTAAGCCGAAACCAAAGAAAAAGAATAGGCCTAAGCCTAAGCCCAAGCCAAAGAATTAGAGTACTAATGGTAGAGCAAAGCCCCCTTTTGGGGGTTTTTGTTTGTATAGACTATGAAAACAAATAAAAGGTTGGTATATTGCCTATATGGGAAGAGATATAGAAATAAACACAGACTTCGAGAAGTTGTTAACGCAACTTGGTGCCGTTGGGCGAAGTCAAGTTCCTTTCGCAGCAGCCCTAACGATAAAAGAATTATCTACTATTGGACGTGATGCAGCTAGAGCGCAGCCGCCAAAAGTCTTTGATCTTAAGAATAAATCGTTGCCGAACACTATTCGCGCGTTCACGCCAAGTTTAACGGCCCTCAAGAAAGATTGGCCCAATCAGGAGGCCACTATCGCCATGATTAATGGGGGTTCTATTGAGAGTCTTGCACCACGCCAGGAGTTTGGTGGTGTTAGGCAGGCAAAGGGTAAGCGCCTTGCTATTCCTGGCAAAACCATAAAGCGTGGCCCTCGTGGTGTTCCTAAGTCTAAGAGGCCAGGGCGGATTATATCGCAAATAGAAAAGAATGATGCTAATAGCCTTGCCAATGGTGGCAAGAAGAGGCGCAAGGGTAAACCCAAACCATTTTGGGCAAAGAGTAAAGCGGGCAATGATATCATTGCGGTAAGGCGTTCGCGTGAAAGTGATTCGCCTATTGATGTTCTTTACACTTTTGTAAAGAAGACAAAGGCCATCAAGCCTGTTTTTGATTTTAGAGAAACAATAGAACATTCAATAAAAGGAAGGTATGAAAAAGAGTTCGGTAAGGCTTTACGTAAAGCCATAGCGACCGCACGTTAATTGCATAATGTCTTGTCATATTTATAATTAACATAACTTGTGACATTTTTGCAACACTCCCTGAAACTGAAGGTGACCGCGGGTTTGCGCGGGTCCTTCCTTAACAAACGTACAGGGGGTACGCTCGAT
>CAZTLZ010000314.1:0-2146 GCA_964614665.1 uncultured Maribacter sp. | reverse complement strand
GTCCGGAATTTTTCTTGGCGCATCTCCTGTAGTGAACGTGACCGTCTTTTCTTCAATAACAGGAGTTCCGTCACTGGTAACCGCAACCCAATTACTCCCTACTTTTTCATCAAAAGAAACCCGGACTAAAACCACAATTTCACTTTCAGGTGGAAGAATTTCATCAGAGTTGTAGATTAAGACATCTTTTTCATTGTTATATTCATAAGACCCTGCGATTTCAGCTCCACCAGTTTTTACCGAGATTTCCTTCAATCCAATACGATACATTCTTGTACCCAAATCATCTGTGAACGGAATTTCACTATCAACAGGAGCATTAAATGCTACTTGTACGGCATCGAAGACATCGACATCTGTCATTGCATCTCTAGGAGAAATATCAGAAATCATGACCACATCTTGCAGGCCTGACTTGCCGATAATCTCACATTCTTCTCCAATAATAACTTTTAAACGGGCATGTATATTTATGATTCCAAGTACTTTGATGTCAACACCAGCATAGCCTTTAATAAACCATGGATTAGGCAATTGCGCTTGCGCTAATACCGCGATGCCAGCGCTAAGAATCGGAATCTTCTTTTTCATTCCAAATACCTTTACTTGAGCACCAATCTCTCCTTGCAGATAGGCATACATCTGTCCGGTTGAGTACCAACCATCCATACCAATTGGTCCGGTTTTTCCTTTACAATGCGCATCACCAAAATCGCGCATCATCAAATCAAAACCAGCTCCTGCGTTTACACTGGCATATACGATACCCCAATCGAAGCCCATTCCCAATTGAAATTTAGCGCCGAAGGCATAGCCCACTCCTTGGGCCAATTCAGATTCAAAATTTCTACCAAACAAAAGCTCATCACCTGTAAGATGCAATATGTCAATAACATTTTGTGGTGGCTGTGCGGGTGGTGGCAGAATTGTACCCGTCATGAAGTATAAGTTGATGCTAGCTAAAAACGGACCAATAGGAATATCGGCAAGTCCAAAGCGATGTGTTGGCGTACCCACATAGATGTACCAATCGTCGGGGGAATTAAAATATTCAAGTCGACCTAATAGGTTCTTTTCCCCTTCGCCCCTTATGGCTCCTGCGTTTAGATATACATCGAGTAGCCCCCAATACGAACGATTTCGAAAGTCAAAATCAATGGCCACTTGGGCGGCGAATAATTCTTCTCCAGTGAGTAATTCTGGGAATACTTCATCGGCAAAATACTTAAGTCCTTCTTTGTCAATAGATAATTCATGGAAGTTACCTAAAGCTTGCTCTTTCGCTGAAACGGTTTGTTGCATATCATCAACAGAACCAAACGGAGTTTGCTTATTTCCACCACCACTACTTTGACCTTGAATCAACATGGCAGCGCCGTAAAAGCCTAATCTGCTAACGCCTCCCCCTGCAGACTGGCTATTAAAGGCAATCTCAATTCCGGCTAAGGCGGTAAATGTTCCTCCGCTCTTTATTTCGAATGCTGCCAGAGCCTTAAAGCCTAAAGAGGTATTTATATCGGGTTGGTACTTAATACCTGAGAGTGAGGTTGCAGTTTCATCCATTCCTGCTTTGCGCATATGGTGATAAACGCCTCCTCCGATATCGAAAATGGTGAAATTCTTATTGTTTGATTTTGTAGGCCTCCCATGACCGTCAACGAACCAATAGCGATAGTCGTCAACCGAACCAAAAAGACCTCGGGCACCTACTTCGATACCCAAATCCTCGGCATATAGCTGAAGTTCTCCAGAAAAGCCTTTACCGTAGACTGGATTGTTTTTAAAGAATTCTACACGACCATAAAATTCAAACGATTTACGTTTTACATCAACTTCAATTGAGGTTACTTCTAATTCTTTGTAACGCCATTTCAATAGATCACCTTCTTCAAGTGAACCTATAATATTTAAGCCAACATCCCCGTGAATACCTGAATTATCAAGGTTAACAAAACAATTCAATGCTAATGTAGCGTTGTCGTTTTGATCTGAGGTAATTTCGACATCATAAAAACCAAGCTCAAAACCTGCTAGTTTTGGTAGTTTTACTTCATCTTTAAAACCTGCACGACCAATGGAGAGGTAGGGTCGTTGTTTCGTTTGAATTTTGAAATTTTCAAAAGACAAACCTTCGAACTCTAGTTCG
>CAZTLZ010000313.1:0-2262 GCA_964614665.1 uncultured Maribacter sp. | reverse complement strand
TTTTTATTCACATCTTCTCCCAAGTTGATTAACTTCTTGACAGTTTCGATGTCGCCCTTCATAATGGCCTTACAAAATGAATTGAGCTCTCCTTTCCAAACATTGACAACTTCAATGTCACTGTTTTGTTTCTGATCGTGGTTGGCCTCAACGGAGGCAGTAGCCATCAACATTACTGCTGCAGCTACGGTTAGAACTGTTTTTCTCATGATGAATGATTAAAGATTGATGAATAGATTTTACTTATATAAATATAGACGTCTCCGATAATAAAGTGTTTCATGATTAACAGTTAAATAACTAAAGTTTAACAGCTACCCGAATTTTAACTTAAAATATTTAACAGATTGAGGGAGTTTTATAAAATTCTAAAAAAGACACTGTGATTTTTCGTCTTACTTAGCAATTCATACTACTTTTGAAATTGAAATAAAACATTGAAATGAACAAGAAAGTAATTCTAATGATATTGGATGGATGGGGGAAATCTCCTAATCCGAAAGTATCGGCCATTGACAATGCCAAGACACCATTTGTAGATTCGCTCTACGACAAATACCCCAATGCCAATCTACTGACCGATGGTATGAATGTTGGACTGCCTGAAGGGCAAATGGGCAATAGTGAAGTAGGTCATATGAATTTGGGTGCCGGTAGAATAGTTTATCAAGATCTTGCAAAAATCAATCTAGCCGTAAGCGAAAACACTTTAAAAGATGAAAACGTGCTGCAAGCCGCTTTCACTTATGCGAATGCGGAAAATAAGTCCGTTCATTTCTTAGGCCTGCTCAGTGACGGTGGTGTTCATAGTCATACTTCACATTTGCGAGGACTAATCGAAGCCGGTCAATCGGCGGGTGTTAAAAATATGTTCGTACACGCTTTTACCGATGGTAGGGATGTAGATCCAAAAAGTGGTAAGTCATACTTAGAAAATCTTGAAAACTTCTGTTCGGATAAAAATGCCAAATTGGCGTCGGTTATAGGAAGATATTATGCGATGGACAGAGATAAGCGTTGGGAACGCGTCAAATTGGCTTATGATCTTTTGGTCCATGGAAATGGAACAAAATCAACTAATATCTCCGAAAGTATACAACAAAGTTATGATGATGGAGTAACCGATGAATTCATCAAGCCACTTATACTAACCGATGATTCTGGGGCTGTACTATCAAAAATCATAGACGGAGATGTGGTCATCTTCTTCAATTTCAGAACGGATAGAGGGCGAGAGTTAACCCAAATGCTGAGTCAGGCCGATTTTCATGAACAGAATACCCATAAGCTAAAACTACATTATGTAACATTGACCAATTATGACGATTCATTTGAAAATGTCAATGTGGTTTATGACAAGGATAATATTCAAGATACCCTTGGCGAGGTATTAGCAATTAATAATAAAAAACAGATTCGTATTGCCGAGACTGAGAAGTACCCTCATGTCACCTTCTTTTTCAATGGAGGAAGAGAAATACCTTTTGAAGGTGAAGAACGTATACTTTGCCCATCGCCCAAAGTGGCGACTTATGATCTTAAGCCAGAGATGAGTGCTTTCGAAATTCGAGATGCGATTATTCCCGAACTGGAAAAAGGTGAGGTTGATTTCGTTTGCCTAAATTTTGCCAACCCTGATATGGTAGGACATACAGGAGATATGAGTGCAGCAATCAAAGCTTGTGAGACGGTTGATAGTTGTGCGCAATCAGTTGTTTCAGCAGGATTAAAAAATGGATATAGTACTATCGTAATTGCTGATCATGGTAATTGTGAAACCATGGTCAATCCTGATGGGTCACCAAATACGGCACATACTACAAATCCAGTTCCCCTGATTTTAGTAGATAATGAGCTCAAACAAATTGAAGACGGCGTTCTGGGTGACATAGCACCCACTATCCTTAAATTAATGGGGGTTCCCCAACCTGAGCTAATGACCTGCAAACCGTTGGTGTAGTCCTCATAATCTGAAATGTTTTACCTTTGCGGGCTATGATTATAGTAAAAACAGCTGAAGAAATAGAATTAATGCGCGAAAGTGCATTGATTGTTTCAAAGACCTTGGGCATGCTTGCCGAAGAAGTAAAACCTGGGGTTACGACCCTACAGCTAGATGCAATGGCCGAAACTTTTATTCGAGACCATGGCGCTGTTCCTGGGTTTCTTGGATTATATGATTTTCCCAATTCACTTTGCATGAGTCCTAATGCCCAAGTTGTGCATGGCATTCCGAATAAAACTCCCTTAGAGGAAGGGGGT
>CAZTLZ010000312.1:0-2279 GCA_964614665.1 uncultured Maribacter sp. | reverse complement strand
CAAAAAGTCGTTCCAAGACCACAAGAAAGATACCTACACTTACAACTTGCATCTACGGAGGCGGTGTAAGACCCTATCTTCAGCCTTGTATAAGTGGAACCCGAATCACTGGTCGTATACGTTTTGATATTTCCCGGATTAATTACAACATCAGCCTCACACCTCCAGTCACCCCCGCTAAATGCCGGCTTCCCGGTCAAGGCGAACCCAACAGGAAGTTTAAACTCCCCACTCTGATCCCTGTCAACCGGGGCGGTACTACTACTTTTACTTCCGCTCCCACAAGAAATCAACGATCCCCCTACCAGGAGAGCCACTATACCCACACTCAAGAACGATAATATTTTTTTCATAAAAATCTCCATTTAAATAAAACTCAATTTTTTTGACTAGCCATAGAAACTAATCTCAACACGATTTTATATCACGTGTTATTTATTATGCTATTTCACAAAACAATATTCAGTCAACATTTTTTGCCAGTATTTTTATATTTGTTTTCAGACAAAAAACATAACTCCTGATATAAACCCACAAAAACGCATCACTTAGAAAATGAAATAAAAATCAATTATATTGTTGGCGATCTACGAATTTTTATTTTTTTAGTCTTTGTTGATTTTGTTTGTTCACTTTCAGTCACGCACTGCAGATCTACGGAACAACTATTATTCCGCTAGCTTATTGTCACTAAACCAGAACAGGCAGCTAAAAAACAACAATATTTTGACAGTCAGTGTCGAACTGATGCTTATCGACTCGTCAAACATGTCACTTAATACCAATACTAGAATCTATTTATTCATTCCATTACCCCCCCGCCTCTATAATTTCCATGTACTAATAAAGACGCCTAGATTGGAAAACACCTCCATTTTTTTTAAATTTTCTTTCGCGGTGTACTATCAATTAAAAATTGATCGCACAGGAGAATAAGTGCCAGCGGTAAATGTGCCCGAAAACACATTGATGAGTACAAACTTAATGGGGGGTATTCATTGTTGGGGCTTGTAGTTCGCCGGCGTGGTTACGGTGTGCTCTGTATTATTTCATTGCAAACACAGCTGCCGTGGTTTCAAGACAGGCGGTTATCTTCTAGGGTTACTGGAAAATCAGTTAGGGCTGAACCTTAATGCCGTGTTACGGCACCTGGCATTGGCCTTTTTTGTAATTTTTAGGGACCCGTTTCAGTTACACACAGGCCCAAGGTAATACCAGGTGAATTCATTGCAAGAAGAAATACGAATCCTCCCTCGTGTCCAAGCAGATATTCCACCAAAAATGTTATAACAACACTTTCCAGCTACCTCTGAGGAATTGGGGCTTGAACTGATTATGCCATATGTGGCAGATCAAGCCCCATTTTTTAACAATCTTATTGAACGGTGATCTGATCGATTACTAAGTTATCCGACCAGTGTTTTATCACAAAAGGTTTAAGTCCGTAAGTCAAATACCTTGAATGGCATGACTCATTAAATGATTGATTAGATACCGGCAAGGGATTGCTCATGTACATTTGATTTGTGCTTGGAAAAAATATCAAACGATTGCTGTCCGCGGCGAGATTGGCGTACCTGACACAGATTTGATAGTTTCCCGAAGAGGGAATATTAATTTTCCATTCCATTTTCGCGTACGAATTCGCATCCGGTGAGCTGTCTTTATATATCACCCCTTGGCCCAAATAACCGGACAAACCTTGATTTAAACCGCGCACTGAAGTGTTCTCGGCAAGAATCGCATTTGATTCATCCATCACAACCATTCCTTGTGACAAATCTTGCAAATAACGGCCAGAGTAATCTATAGATGAATCGTACCAATTAGAAATTTCATCATATACGTAACCTCCAACAAGGCCTACTTTTGGACTGGTATCCGAATCTATACCTCGCCACCCCATGGATACACGGCCATAGTCAACATGCACTTCTGAGGGAAAGAATTCGCTACCAGGGTCGCTCGAAAGCTGGTTAACCGCATCGAAATCCAGCTCTCCATATGGCCGCCATAAACTATAACCGTTAGAATAGTAGCTACTGAATACTACTTCATTTAGAAATGCCTCAACAACGTAATCTCCGTCTTCTGAACTTGAATAGGCCACAGACTGATTGCCGTTCAGTGATACTTGACTGACACCAGAATCCGTGGCGTAACCTCCTCTAAATTGAAGCATGGACACACTTCCATTGAGTTTCATATCGTAAAAGTAGACCATTCCACCTTGATTCATCGACCCCGTCCCCACTACGAGATGACCTTCTTTATTGACA
>CAZTLZ010000311.1:0-2332 GCA_964614665.1 uncultured Maribacter sp. | reverse complement strand
AACAAATCCTCCTTTTAATCGCACCAGAATGGAATTGAAACGTAAGCGTGCGGTGAAGGGTTTTACCTCTCACTAAATTAAGCGTTTTCTAATTTTTTCAGCTTAGTTTCATTGCTCCACTTATGAGGCAATAGTTCTTCAATTCGATTAATGGAATGCTCAGGTAAACGCAGCATTACATCAGTCAACCATTCCAAAGGCTCTACTCCATTAAATTTACAGCAAGCAAATAAAGAATAAAAAATAGCCGCTCTCTGTGCAGCTGGGTGCGAACCAGCAAATAGGTAATTTTTTCTACCTACCGCAATGGGTCTAATGGCATTTTCTATGGAATTAGTATCAATCAATAGCTTTCCATCCGTTAAATAATGCATCATTCTTTGCTTTCTTTTTAGCATATAACCCATTGCTTTGCCAATCGGACTTTTAGGTAGTGTTTTTGGAGATTCTTCTTCCATCCATTTGAAGAGTCTGTCCAAAACAGGCTTAGCATTTTTCTGTCTATTCAATTGAAGTTTCTCAGCAGACCACTCTTTTTCTCTAGCTTCTTGCTCTATTTCATACAAAAGTTGGAATTCCTTAAGTGCCAAGTCCGCTCTTTTTTTATCATTATTCAAAGCTTTTTCAAATTCTCTTCGAGCATGATTTAGGCAATGATAATGGGTTAAATCAGGATACACTTTCCGAATTTGGTCATACACATCATAACAATCCGTTTGAAAAGTACCCTCAAAATCTTTGAGTCTTTTCAAGGGGTTATCGGCCTCTCTGGTCTTGTCATATTCAAAGAAGATTAATTTTTCTTGTATCGCCATATATCCCCAATAAAATCCTCTATGGGTTTTACCTTTTTTCCATTTTTTTCCCTTTCGGATGGGCGGAGCGTTGGTTTGTACCTCAATTCGAGTTTCATCTACCTGCAAATAATCACTTGCCAAAACTAATTCCACTAATTTGTTATATAATACAAGGAGTTTATCTGCGCTCTGAGCTATCCAACCACCCATCGTGGAACGAGGAATGGTCACCTTCAATCGTTCAAATCGACCAATAATTCGGTATAAAGGTAAATGGTCTACAAATTTATCCACACAAATAGCAGCAAGGAGTAACTCATCAGCCTGACACCTGTCTATAAATCGACTGGGTACAGCAGCTTGATGTATTTGGCTGGTAGTCGCTTCTTTATTTGGCGTTTTTGGTGCAAATATTGGTCGAATCAACACCTTTACATATAATTCTATTGGTATATACACTAATGTTTCTGTACGTTGTTCTCCAATTTGAACAAACTCTTCCAAATCTACAGCTGGCAACAGTACTGTTTCTTTACGCTCTAAATGGGCGGGTAGTGCTAAACGAACAGGTTTTTTCTTGGCTTTACCTTTATTGCGTTCATGCGCATCTATCTCTGTCTTTGCTGGCTCTTGTTCGGTAGCAGACTGTCCAAATAAAGAAAGCTGTTCTGGGCTAGTATCGGGAATATATCGTTCACTTTTTGTACCAAATAGCATACGTTGCAATTGCTCCATTTGGAACTTCAGCAAATCGAATTTGCCTTGCAATTCTTCGTATTTTTCTATTTCGATATACCCTTTCATTGTCCCATAAAAATACAAAATATTATCAATTATTTAATGTATTATTCACTTTATTTATCAACTTTTTTTAGGGAAAATCGCTTCCGTCTTTTTACCGATTTCAAGTCTATTCCTTTGACAATTAGCATTAATTGCTGCCAAGATATGATTGCACTTTTTCCGTCTCCTCGTAAAGAAGGATATTCAAACCTTCCCCTTTCTAAGCGTTTATAATAGAGGACAAAACCACCTTCTTCCCATACCAGTAGTTTCATCCGATTTCGTCCTCGATTAATAAAAATATATACATCTCCTGAGAGCGGATTTTTATCTAATTCATTACGCACTAATCCACTCAAGCCGTCAAACCCTTTTCGCATATCCGTACTGGATTCATATAAATAATATTGATGTCGCTCATTTAAACTAAACATCAGCAGCTTATTTGTAGCAGTTGCTCAATAAGTGGAAAAGAACAATCTTGTGGCAGTAAAACCCGATTCCCATTTGGATAAGCTACTTCTATTTGACCTGTTGAAATCGGCTTTTCCACTTCCAGAGCTATAAATTTATTGTTTCTTTTCGATGGGGATTGCTTGGTTAGTTTGCGTTGCCAGTAATATAAGGTATGCGGACGGATGCCTTGTTCGGCACAAAAGGTTTTTTTTGTCCCGCTGTATTGCTCATACTTCAATAGCAAAGACTCCATTTCTGTTTGCGTTTTATGCTTCATGTTTTATTTTTGAAGCAAA
>CAZTLZ010000310.1:0-2351 GCA_964614665.1 uncultured Maribacter sp. | reverse complement strand
TAAATCCTTTGAAACACCGCGCATAGTTTTACTCTCTTGTTTTTGAACCACTGAGGGGGCCGTATAGTTTTTAACCAATACATCTATATCTTCATCAGTTTGGACCCTATGCCTAATGGTTTCTATCTCTGGACTAGCAAAAATCAATACATCCCCTATCTCCACTGAAATCTCATACTCACCTAAACCATTTGTTAGCGTGTAAGCGCCTTTATTACTTGAGACCTCAACATTTGAAATTGGGGTGTTATTTTCTTTACCTAAAACAGTTCCGTTGATTCGAACACGTTTAGTGCTTCCAGACACTTGAGCTATGACTGTAGCACATCCGAAGAAAAATAAGATAAGTATGTATTTGAGTTTGAACATAAACCTTAGCTACATAACGTAAACTTAGCTGATTTATGTGTCACAAAAAAATGTGCTATTCCATAAAATAGGGCTTTGAAAGACCCTATTAATCACTTTACGAAGTGAGAAATCACGTTTACGCATTGAAAGTTCCATTTCACTCATTCCTCATTTTTTGAGAAAAAGTTTGAAAATACTTTTACCACGTACCGAGTCGCCATTAGGGCCTACTAAAATCAAAAAAATGAAATCTTTTATTAAGAAAAATTTGAAGAAGACCATTGCAATTCTTCTTTTGGTATTTGTCGGACTATTTATTTTTCGACTGACTTATGGTTATCAAACCGTTCCTAGTTCTGAAGTAACCACAATGCAGCATCTTATTTTAGATCAGCAAGCGACCGGCGGGTTATTAGATAACAGAAAAAACTATGCTTCCAAAAAGTACCATCAAATCAATAGTATGACTTCTGTTCATATGGATCAGAAGTATGAAAAGATTGCCGATATAAAATCTTTTACCACGGAATTTGAAACCGAAGAAAAGATTATTCGAAACAGGGTAAAAAATTACGACGGACTCATACAGTTTGAAAACAAGAGTGGGAACAAGGGGCACCGCAGACTAGACCTTACCATCGGTATTCCACCAGAGAATTTCGATTCTATTTACAATAGTTTGATCAAGGTGGGAAAAATTCAATCAAAGCAAATCACTAAAACCGACAAAACGAATGAGTACAAAGAACTGAATGCCAAAAAAGCATCACTAGAAAAAATACGCACCTCATTGATCCACTTAAAATCAAAAGGTGGAAGGATAGATGAATATATGCAGCTTGAAAACCGAATATTGGAAATAGAACAACAATTGCAAGAACTTGGCGTAAGTCTAGGCAATTTTGATGATGAAAATGAATTCTGTACCGTGAAAGTTTTATTGTCGGAGGGCAAAGTGACGGAAATCAGCATTCTGCAAAGGGTAAAAGTTGCGTTGGAATGGACCGTCAAGACCTATCTGATGTTGATGCTCGCACTTACATTTATGAGCCTTTTTGCCTACCTACTTTTGTTATCCATTGAAAAAATCAAAACAAAATTATAGTATTAATCAAGAAAATCCACTTCAGGAAAATGAAGGTAAAATCGTTTATTATGAAAAATGTAAGACAAATAATGAGTGTAGCTATACTAAGTTTGGCAACTATATCTACTACGTACGGCTGTATCCCCAAAAAAGAAAAAAAATCATCTGAACCCCTAGTAGCCTGCGCAATTGTAAAGGAGAAAAAAACTTCGAAAAACACTGTTAAAATAGCACTTTTACTGGATACTAGTAATAGTATGGATGGACTTATAAACCAAGCCAAAGCCCAATTGTGGGATATCGTCAACAAGTTCACCCATGCCAAGTGCGGTAATGATTCAAGGCCCAACTTGCAAATTGCATTATATCAATATGGTAATGATGAGCTGGCGGCACGGGAAGGGTATATTCAGCAAGTGCTCGGGTTCAGCGATGATCTCGACGAGATTTCAGAAAAATTGTTTTCATTGACAACAAATGGCGGTGAGGAATTTTGCGGCGCGGTTATCCATACTTCACTAAAGCAATTAGAATGGGGTAAGAACCCAGACAATTTGAAAATGATATTCATTGCGGGTAACGAACCTTTCACTCAAGGAAAACTAAACTACAAAGATGCTGTAATAAATGCCAAGGAAAAAGATATTGTGGTTAACACCATATTTTGTGGTAACTACGAACAAGGCATTAATACAGACTGGAAAAAAGGAGCAACCTTAACCGGTGGTGAGTATATGGCCATCAATCACAATCGGCAAGTAGTTCATATTGACACGCCATATGACAAAGTCATTATCGAACTGAACTCAAAGTTGAACAAAACCTATGTCTCTTACGGATCAATGGGTCAAGCCAAAATGCAAATGCAATCAACCCAAGACTCAAACGCTATGCAAATGGAAGAAGGTGTTGC
>CAZTLZ010000309.1:0-2352 GCA_964614665.1 uncultured Maribacter sp. | reverse complement strand
AACAATCCGCGCTATGTATATTCCACCTATTTTGCCAGTAATTTTGTAGAGTGGGATCGTGATATTGATAATACACGAACGGTAATGCCTTATCCAACCAGGGTTACTGGTGAGCAACCCAAGAACCTTAAATATAGAGCGAATTGGAATGGTCCGGTAATCGTTTCTCCACATAACCCCAATGTCATTTACTATGGTTCACAGTATGTGATGAAATCATCCGATAGGGGAGTTACTTGGAAAGAATTAAGTAAAGATCTCACTCGAAATGATAAGGCCCATCAAGGCGAAGGTGGCGAACCCATTAGCAATGAACAAATCACGGCAGAGAGTTATAACAACTTATTTAATATTGAAGAGTCCCCTTCTAAAGAAGGTGTTATTTGGGTAGGCTCCGATGATGGTTTGGTGCATGTGACACAAGATGGTGGTGCCACATGGACCAATGTCACTCCTAAAGGACTCAAAGAAAGTATCATCAATGTAGTAGAACCTTCTCCGCACGATGCGGCCACTGCGTATATCGCGGTTACAGGTTATAAATTGAACGATTTCACACCACATATCTATAAAACCAATGATTACGGAAAGACATGGACGAAAATCGTAAATGGTATTCCAAATAACACCTTTGCTCGAACGGTGCGTGAAGACCCAGACCGTAAAGGTTTGTTATATGCGGGCACCGAAACCGGTGTCTTTGTTTCTTTTGATGACGGAAAACTGTGGTTGCCTTTGCAGAACAATTTACCAGAAGTTCCCATCACTGATTTAAGAGTGAAAAGACAAGATTTGGTGGTAGCAACCCAAGGTAGAGCCTTGTGGGTTTTAGATGATTTGACACCATTACATCAAATCTCTGAAGACGTGGCGAAAGCAACCCAGTATCTCTTTAAACCCAATGATGTAAATGCAGAATTATCAGTAGCTTATAGTATTGATGGGGGACAAGGGAAGAACCCGCCAAAGGGTGCACAGATTCATTATGTGTTGAATAAGGAAGTATCTGAAAACATACCAATGTCGATAGAAATCATGGATTCCTCCTCAGGGGAAGTCATACATTCTGAATTTACCAATGCTGTAAAAGTGAACTGCGACACCTTGATAAAACCACAATTAAAGCGAAAAGCAGGAGCACATCGCTATTTATGGAATATGAAGGTGGGTCGTTTTGATTGTCTCACCGAATTATATACCACCAACCGCGATTTATCTGCCTATAATGCTGCTCCTGGAAAATATAAAGTCCGTTTGCGGGTAGGGGAGTTCTCTCAAACACAAGACTTTGAAATCAAAATTGACCCACGTATTTCTGGTAGTATAGAAAATGCAGCTGCAGCCTATATAGAACGAGACAAGCTATCGAAAACTATTTATGCAGGGGCAACTGAAATGGCCAAAGGTGTTCGAGACCTTCGTAAAATCAAACAGCAATTGAATTTCGTGCTTGCAGAAACTGATGATGAAAACATCAAAACAAAAGGAAACGCCCTAAGCCAAACTATAGATGATTGGATTGCCGAAATCCTTCAAAAAGAAATGCGCACCTTTCAAAGCAATTATATGTTTGAAGCCCGTCTTTTGATAAAGTTCAAAGACTTTTTGAACCGAACCGGAAAAGGAAATCTACCTGTTACCCAAGGTACACGTGATGTGACCAAAGACTACTTGAAACAATGGGCAGTCTTGAAATCGAGCTTACAAAGTATCAAAAGTAAAGATGTAGCAACATACAATCAAATGTTGAAAAATGAGGGACTTCCTGAATTATATTGGCCTAAATAAAATCAAAGCTTTCAAAAGGCTAATTTTAAAAGACAACCATAAAAACTACAGCTATGAGAATCTTTATTTTCACCCTTTCCCTGTTGCTATCCATTCCGTCATTTTCACAAATCGACAAATCGTATTATCAAGATTTAGAATATAGAATGATAGGCCCCTTTCGTGGTGGTAGAACAGTGGGTGCGGTTGGTATTCCCTCACAGCCAAATGTATTCTTTATAGGGGTGAATAATGGAGGGGTATGGAAAACAGATGATTTTGGTCGTACATGGAATCCAATTTTTGATGACGTACCAACGGGCTCCGTAGGAGATTTAGCCGTCTCTCCATCCAACCCCAATGTAATTTATGTAGGCACTGGTGAAGGACTTCATAGACCAGACCTTGCTGTAGGTGATGGTATGTTTAAATCGATTGATGGAGGTAAAAACTGGGAACATATCGGACTTGATGATATCCAACAAATTAGTCGTGTTATTGTACATCCAACTAATCCGGATATCGTTTATGTGGCCGGTTTAGGCCACCCATACGGTGCAAATGAAATGCGTGGTATTTTCAAAT
>CAZTLZ010000308.1:1767-2373 GCA_964614665.1 uncultured Maribacter sp. | reverse complement strand
TCTCATCATCTGTCTTACTACAACCTCAAAATGCTTGTCGTTGATTTTCACCCCTTGTAGACGATATACTTCCTGTACCTCGTTTACCAGGTATTGTTGAACAGCTGATGGGCCTTTAATCGCCAAAATATCCTCTGGTGTTATGGAACCGTCTGACAACGGCATACCTGCTCTTACATAATCATTTTCCTGTACCAGGATTTGATTCGATAATTTAACCAAGTATTTCTTGATCTCACCCAACTTGGATTCGATAATAATCTCCCTGTTACCCCTTTTAATCTTACCGAAGGAAACTACACCATCTATCTCTGAAACTACAGCTGGATTCGATGGGTTACGTGCTTCGAACAATTCGGTTACCCTTGGTAGACCACCCGTAATATCACCTGCCTTGGCAGATTTACGCGGTATTTTTACCAAAATCTTTCCTTCTTTGATCTTATCCCCATCATCAACCATAAGGTGGGAACCAACAGGAAGGTTATAAGAACGTAAAACTTCATCCTTATTGCCCATAATCAACAATGTTGGAATCAATTTTTTGTTTCTGGACTCTGAAATCACTTTTTCCTGGAAACCGGTTTGCTCATCAATCTCTACTTG
>CAZTLZ010000308.1:0-1757 GCA_964614665.1 uncultured Maribacter sp. | reverse complement strand
TAAGTTACACCCTGTTCAATATTCTCATAGGCTATTTTACCTGGAAATTCCGAAACTATAACTCCGTTATAAGGATCCCATTGGCAAACAACATCATCTTTTTTGATTTTGGCCCCATTTTTAATAAAGAGTTGTGAACCATAAGGTATATTATTTGTACTTAATGTAATACCTGTATTTTCATCAATGATTTTAATCTCAGAAGTCCTAGAAATAACAACCTCTGCTGCTTTTCCCTCCCCATCTTCACTTTTTACCGTTCTAAGATCTTCAATCTCCGCTTTACCGTCAAACTTGGCACTTAACTTGTTGTCCTCTGAAATGTTACCTGCAATACCCCCAACGTGGAATGTACGCAATGTCAACTGTGTTCCAGGTTCCCCAATAGATTGGGCGGCCACAACACCGACAGCTTCACCACGTTGAACCATTTTGTTGGTAGAAAGGTTTCTTCCATAACATTTGGCGCAAATACCTTTTTCGGCTTCACAGGTCAATGCTGATCTCACTTCGATTTTCTCAATCGGTGAAGACTCGATTTTCTTAACATCGGACTCCATAATCTGCTGACCTGCAGTCAACAACAATTCATCTGTTAATGGGTTGTGAACATCGTGCAAGGAAACCCTACCTACTATTCGCTCACCCAAAGTCTCAACAACTTCCTCGTTTTTCTTCAACGATTCAACTTCTATACCCCTTAAGGTACCGCAATCCTCAGTGTTAATAATAACATCTTGGGAAACATCGACCAAACGACGTGTTAAATAACCTGCATCTGCCGTTTTCAAAGCCGTATCCGCTAGTCCTTTACGGGCACCGTGGGTAGAAATAAAGTATTCCAAAATCGATAACCCTTCTTTAAAGTTGGAAAGAATCGGGTTCTCAATAATCTCACCACCTCCAGCAGTTGATTTCTTAGGCTTGGCCATTAATCCTCGCATACCTGTCAACTGGCGAATCTGTTCCTTGGAACCCCTTGCACCAGAATCGAGCATCATATACACAGAATTGAATCCTTGCTGATCTTCGCGAATTCGCTTCATTGCCAATTCTGTCAACATGGCATTGGTAGAGGTCCAAACATCGATAACCTGATTGTATCGCTCATTATTGGTAATAAGCCCCATGTTATAGTTAGCCATAATACCATCAACCTGCCCATTGGCCTCTTCGATCATACCTACTTTTTCAGCAGGAATGATAATATCCCCCAAACTAAAGGACAATCCTCCTTTGAAGGCAAATTCATATCCCATAGTCTTGATCTTGTCCAAGAAATTTGCGGTAGAAGGAACATCGGTAACAGCTAAAATATCACCAATAATATTTCTCAACGCCTTTTTATTCAGTACCTGGTTAATATACCCAGCTTCCTCCGGAACATTTTTATTGAACAATACGCGACCAACGGTAGTACTTATTATTTGATATACCAATTCACCGTCTTCATTAAAGTCCTTAGCACGAACTTTAATACCCGCATTCAAATCAACCATTTTCTCGTTGAAAGCAATTTCAACCTCTTCGGCAGAATAGAATGTCAACCCTTCTCCTTTAACGGGAACCTCAGGTGTCGATTTACGCTCCTTGGTCATATAATACAGCCCCAAAACCATATCCTGCGATGGTACCGTAATAGGTGAGCCATTTGCAGGGTTCAATATGTTTTGTGAAGCCAACATCAATAGCTGGGCTTCAAGTACGGCCTCTGGCCCTAATGGCAAGTGAACCGCCATTAGGGCCAGAGGCCGTAC
>CAZTLZ010000307.1:0-2374 GCA_964614665.1 uncultured Maribacter sp. | reverse complement strand
TAAACTTAAGTTTAGACTCAACTAAACGGATGTTGAATACCTATTATTATCGATATTCAATAAACTAACCCTGTATGGAGCTTATGGGGATTTAGGCAAACTAACCCAATGGGCAGGATAAAACATGATGAGGGTTAGGAAATGGGGTACGGGGTGAGCAAAAAGAATTTACGTATAAAAAGATTAAGGGTTTTGGACAAAGTGTTCATACCTTTATGGCTTCTTATATTTTTCAATTCTTATGTTTTTTCTCAAGAAACCTTGGCTGCAAAAAATGACTTCTTTCTAACACAGAGTATTTCTGAGCTTCCAAAATATGAATCCAAATCAAATTTTGATTGCTCTGGGGACATCTATTTTGTAGCTATGGGTGGAGTTGAAAACGAGAGACTTTATGACGATTTAAGTTTGGTCTGGACGGATCCTTATGGAGTTAAAAGTGTGATTCAGCGCAAAGTCTTTAGCAGGCTCTGGACGGATAGTATTGCTCGGTGGGGCGGACTTAGGTTGCCTAAAAGAAAACCAATTGGAATGCTTGGAGCTTTTCAAGGTGAATTAGAGAAATTTAATGGTGAATGGAGTGTTTCACTATTTCATAGAGGAGAAAAGATTTCACAAAAGTCGTTTTTTGTGACTTGTTAACTCCTCGTTTTTTATAACAGTGTAATTTTGAGGTTTTATTATGAATATTAAGAAGCTATTTATGCTTTGTGGAGTAATTATTATGTGTAGCTTAAGCAGTGGTTGCGAGGAATTTGAAGAGCTTTTTGAGGTAGATGAGCCAGTTTCAACACCCGACCCATCATCGTCAGCAACGCCTAGCGCTCGAAGCTGTCCAATTGTCACTTTACCCAATTGTCAACCAAATACTCAAGCATGGTTTTTTGTAGAGGCAACTAAGGCTAGACTACGTCAATTTAACCACCCTACTGGCTGTGCTGGCGGTGCTAGTACAGATGCAGAATGCTTGAGGTTTTGTCGAATAATTCAACAAGATGCCATCGATACGGTGCGTACTGCAGCTTCCTTTGGTTGCCGTGTATGAAAACTAAAAGGCTATTGATTCTGGCTTCCTTACTTTTTTCTCATAGTCATCTGGCTTTCAGTTTGCAATCTGATCAAGATTTTTGTTTGCAATCAGCCAGTGATTATTACCCAAAAACGCTAAAGGAAGTACATATCATGGTGAATGGTTTCGCGAACCCTGTGGCTCGCGAAACCATTAAAAGCACCTATGCTACGGTAATTAAGCAATCTTATGTAGAGGAATGCGTGAATAGTGTTGAGGCAATGGTTCTTAAAGAGAGTGCTAATTTTGTTACTCAATATATTAACCAAAACTCAATGCAAGACCTTAATGTCACTAGGCAACTTGTAACATTGTATTCACAGATGGCGAGTTTGAAACAACAGTACGGCTATAGTGCTGCTGATAACTTGGTGAATTCTCTCCAACGTTTGGGTATAGAAAATTTTTCAACAACTAAAACGAGAGTTCAGCCGAGTGAACCTACAAATATAGTTCAACCAATCAAGGAACAGCTTCCACAAATTACCCGAAGATTAGCGCCGCCGCCTAACAGTTATGATGATGTAAAGCCTAAACAAAAAAATTCTAATGATCCATGTGACCAAAAACGACAAGTTTCAGAATTTAGAGATGAAAAAGGTCACTTTAAACTTGATGAAAAAATGGAACGTTTAACACAAGAAGCAGCTAATAATAATTTGGAGTTAGCAAAAAAGAATTATGTGAAACCTATTTCAATTTATAAACAAAAAGAAACATATAGAGAGCCAGCCGAATTACCAAAAGGTCAAGGTGTAGACGATACTGGTTGTCTTTCAATGAGCCAAGACGGCTGTCGCAAATTAAGACCACTAAAAAATACAAAAAAAGAAAAAACCAAGAAGAAATCTGAATGGGACTCAATTTCTTCAAAAACATATGCTTCTTGTTTAACTAAAGTTCGAGTACCAAATTCATTCAAATGGGAAAGAGAAGACTTTCCCGCTGCTCGATTTAAATTACAAAATCATTGCCATCATGAAGTTCATTTTGGTTACTGTTCCAATCGTTCTCTTACAGCCAATGTTAAAAATCAATACCCATGTGGTACTAACGGTGACTCAAATAGAAAATACTATAGAAATGGTGGGAAAATAAAACCGAACGAAACATTCTATAAACGTTTTGATAATTCATTGGCTTGGACATTTGCAGCATGTAGGAACAAAAAAGATTTGAGATTTCCTGGTGAACGAAATATTGGAAAAAAATATGGTTGTGCTAAATAATTCTGTTTCATTACTTTTATAACTTAACCCAATCTAACATAAGCTGTTTGATTTGAGTTTGATACGGTGTGTTGGT
>CAZTLZ010000306.1:0-2377 GCA_964614665.1 uncultured Maribacter sp. | reverse complement strand
ACGACCTGCTGATTACAAATCAGCTGCTCTAGCCAGCTGAGCTACATCGGCTTTTGCCCTTTTTTACGCATAAAAAAGTCCGCTATTTCTAACGGACTGCAAATGTATTCATTTATTTGTTTAATCAAAACAAATTACTGAAAATTTTAATCAGGCATAAGCCCTCATTTTTTCTTTCCTTTTTTTAAGTTTTCTTTCTAATGAACTACATGCCGAATCCACTGCCTCTTCAAATGATTTACATTGTTTTTTTACTATAAACTTATCCTTGGGTACCTGTAATTTTATTTCTACGATTTTGTTCTCCTTTGAACTTGTATTCTCCACCTTTAGATATACATCAGAACTAACCACTTTATCATAAAAAGTTTCCAACTTATCCAAACGATTTTGCACGAATTGAATAAGTGTTGCGTCCGCATTGAAATTTACAGATTGAGCATTTACTTTCATAAATTCAAAATTTAAGGGTTAAACAACTTATTAGAGGTGTACTATTTTTTACTTCTAGGGTGTGAAGCTAAATGTACTTTTTTAAGTTCAGCAATACTGTTATGCGTATAAACCTGAGTCGAAGCCAAACTTGAATGACCTAACAATTCCTTTACAGAATTCAAATCTGCCCCTTTGTTCAGCAAATGGGTTGCAAAGGTGTGTCTTAGAATATGAGGGCTTCTTTTTACCTTATAGGACACCTTACTAAGATACCTATTTATAACTCTATAGACAAGGGTTTCGTATATTTTGTGACCTGATTTTGACAAAAATACATGGGCTTCATCAACAATCAACTGCAGCTCACCACGCTCATCTATATAGTTGATAAAAAGTTCTTTTGTGGTATCTAGAAGGGGCACAATACGTTCCTTATTTCGTTTACCGAGCACCTTAATTGTTTGAACATTCAAATTAACATCTGACAATTTAAGATTTATGAGCTCTGCTCTCCTAATCCCGGTGGTGTACAAGAGCTCAATAATTAATTTGTCTCTACTTCCCTCAAACCCCTCTTGGAAAGGAATTTGCTTCAATACCGCTTGCATTTCGGCCTCCGAAAAAGGCACCTCTATTTTCTTGGATGTTTTCAAGGCCTTGTGTTTTGACAATGGATTGGTTTCTATCTTTCCAATACGTTGTAAAAATTTATAGTACGCCTTTAAGGAGGCAATCTTACGATTTACCGTTCGGTTTGAAATGGAATCATTAACCAAACTAACAATCCAGCTTCTTATAAGGCTATAGGAAACTTCATCAATACTGAAATCATCGTAAGTTTCCGAGCAAAACAACTTGAAATCAGAAATATCAGTACTATAGGCCGTAACCGTATGGAGGGAATAATTCTTTTCTAAGGATAAATATGATAAGAATGCTTCTACCGACATACACCAAAGTTACTAAAGTTTGAAGTATCCCTATCATCACATCGTGAACAAAAACCACACTCCAATCTAATCTCAGGTGGATATAAGGAAAGAAAACCTATAACTAAAAAATCCCGCTATTGCGGGATTTTGATATCTAGACTCTAAGATTTAAGAAGATTAAATTTCTTCTTGATCTCTTAAACCTTGGATGTATTGTGCTTTTTGAATCTGAGCTCTTCGAGCTACAGAGGGCTTTGTAAATGCTTGTCGCTTGCGCAATTGACGCATTGTACCTGTCTTATCGAACTTTCGCTTGAAGCGTTTTAAAGCTCTATCTATATTTTCTCCTTCTTTAATTGGTATTATCAGCATTGGCTACAACCTCCTTTCTTTAATGATTAGGGCTGCAAAGATAACAACTAATTTACAACTCACAACCAAATGCGGATAAATCTATAAAAAAGTATTTCCTTGTTTTTCCTACCTCTCGCGTTTAGGGGATTTATATACTTTCTTATCAATAATTATTTTAGCTATGATTTCACGAAGTATCTCTGAAGTTCCCCCTCCGATAGGGCCTAACCGACTATCCCTAAAAAGGCGAGCCATCGGGTAATCTTCTATATAACCATAGCCTCCTAAAAATTGTAGACATTCATATGCCATGTCATCGGCCATCTTTGTCGACTTCAATTTGGCCACGGTAGCCTCACGAACCACATATACACCCTTATCCATATTGTAAACAACACCATAATTATACTGTTTGCACAAATCCAAATCCGCATGGAGGTCGGCAATGCGATGTCGTAGAGCTTGGTATTGATTTATTGGCCTACCAAACGTCTCACGTTCTGACATGTATCGCAGAACGTACTCCAACGCATGTTCTGCCCGTGCATGTGCATTTATAGCCATAACCAAACGCTCTAATGCAAAGGCTTCCATTATAAAACCGAAACCTTTCCCTTCTTCACCCATCAAGTTAGATGCTGGAACACTTACATTAT
>CAZTLZ010000305.1:0-2394 GCA_964614665.1 uncultured Maribacter sp. | reverse complement strand
AATGAATTTGATATTGAAGGCTTGATTGTTGCAACCGGTTGCTGGAAAAAAAATCAAACCAATACAGCAATGTTAGATAAGATAGTTGATGCGTATGCAGAAGCCTATCCCAATCTAAAAGTACATGCTACCGATTTTCCAACACCAGAATACTTAAAGTCTATTTCCGTAATGGGACAGACTGGTTATGGCATGGCTGACGTAGGAACCGGTAATGATAGCCCAGGTTCCGAATTGATAATTGCTTCAGTCGACAAAGATGACCCTCGCCCTGTGTGGGTCATGGGTTGGGGTGGTATGAACAATGCTGCTCAGGCCATATGGAAAGTGCGTGAAACCCGTTCTGAACCAGAATTAAAAAAATTCTTGAGCAAACTCCGTCTTTTTGATATTCTGGGCCAAGACGATGCAGGGGCTTGGATTGTCAAGACTTTTCCAGATGTATTCTATATAAGGGCTAGAGGTGTATACGGTTGGGCGCCTCCAAAAAATGGAGATTATCAACGTGATGATATTCAAAGCCATGGCCCATTAGGAGCGGTTTACCCTGATACAAAGTGGGCCACTGAAGGCGATACTCCCGCTTTTATGCATGTATACCCAACAGGTCTTAATGACCCAGACCAAATTGACCAAGGGGGTTGGGGTGGTCGTTTTAGTTTTGAAAAACAAGAAGGTATTCGAAGTATGTCTGAAGTTGCGAAGATTAAACATGAAGCAGAATTACTTTATGATCCCTATTTAATGTATGGCAATACTAAAGAAGGGAGTGATGCAATTAAAAAATGGGAAAAAGGATATAATGCAGATTTCGCTGCTCGAATGGATTGGAGCATTACTCCAAAATACGAAGATGCCAACCACCACCCAATTGCGATTCTTAACGGTGATACAACAAGACGAGTATTGCAAATTGATGCAACTGCTGGTTCTACGATTGAGTTAAATGCAAACGGTTCATCAGATCCTGATGGAAATTCTTTGACCTACGAATGGTCTTTTTATGATGAGCCAAGTTCCTATGACGGTTCCGTAACTATTGAGAAGAGTGGAAAAACCGCAGCGATAAAAATTCCCGAGAATGCAAAGGGTAAAAACATTCATATTATCTTGGAGGTATATGACAATGGTTCACCAAGTCTATTTGCCTATCGTCGTATGATAATAAACGTTGAACCAAATTCAACAAAAATGGGGTCGGCCGAGCCTGAATCCGGTATGCCATATTCACCATTTCCAGAAAAAGTATTGGTAACCAAAGTGAAACATTTTGATAATATGTGCTGGAAGATTGCAGCTGCTGGTGGAACTTGGTACTTTGAAAATGGTGAAACTGATGGAAAGTCAGGATTCAGTAGTGCATTTGACCAAGTAGGAAATGATTGGATTGGAAATGATGCCGACAAAGGCTATAACAAATCACCTAATAATGGAGGAAAGCATGAATATAGAGGTTGGCCCAATTTTGGGGAGGGTAATTTTAATCATCCGCAACGTGAGAGCAATTCAAAATCATGGTGGGTTGATGAGAGTGGCAAAGAGCTTACCTTTAAAGATAAACTTGAAGGAGACCATTTAATTATGAGAACTTCAAACCCGAAGTATGAGCTTGAATATCATTTTTTTACCACACATGCCTCAATTAAAATAATAAAGGCCGATGATAAATATGCCTTTCTGTTCGAAGGCCCGATTGGTGGTGAACAAGAAGCATCAATTGAAAAAGATTATTATGTACTGAAAGACGGAAAACACCATGAGGTAAAAACAGGTGGGCTAGGTTATTTAGAACCTGAATTCGGAAACAAATTTCCCTCACCTTTCTTTTATTTGGCCGATAGTGACCCAAAGGATACTCAGGTTTTTTATGTCGGAGTAAAGGAAGTAGGCCCTAGAACTGCGGGTGATGAAGGGTGGAGACAGGGTAATAATATGGTTATTTTTAGCTTTGGTAGAGATGAAGATAAAAGAGCCTACACGGGTACAAAAGCGCAATGCGTTTTCGGATTTTTCGATAAAGGGCCACATAATGAAATATCCAAATTCATTGAGTCAAGATTGAGTAAACCATTCGAACAAATAAAATAAAGAAAATGAAATACAATAGTCATAGATTAGTAATATGGTGCCTGGCATTTTTGTTTCCAGTTTTATTTTTTTCACAAGAATCAAATCTTCACAAACCAAGAATAATTGTTACAACCGATGGGGAAATTGATGATGAATGTTCGATGGTACGATTTCTTCTTTACGCTAATGAGTTTGATATTGAAGGTATTGTAACTACTAGTTCACAGTACCATTGGCAAGGTTTTGAATGGGCAGGTGACGCATGGATTGACCCATATTTGGATGCATATAAAAAGGTTTATCCAAATTTAAAAAAACACGATG
>CAZTLZ010000304.1:0-2416 GCA_964614665.1 uncultured Maribacter sp. | reverse complement strand
GAACGGGTGATTTTGAGTATTCCGTAGATGGAGAGAATTTTCAAGAAAGCAACCGATTGGAAGTTTTCCCGGGTACATACACAGTTTATGTTCGAGACACTTTTTTATGTAGGACATTGTCAAAAGAAGTGATCGCACTAGGCTATCGAAAATTCTTTACGCCAAATAACGACGGTCAACATGACTTTTGGCATGTTATCGGAGTTGAAAATTTTCCGGAATCAAAGCTTTTCATTTATGATCGATATGGAAAACTTCTAAAGCAGCTAGCTCCTCAAAGTCCGGGTTGGGATGGGATATTCAACGGAGTTCGAATGCCTTCTTCCGATTACTGGTTTCGGTTCCAAAACGAGGATGGAACGACTTTTACGGGTCATTTCTCGCTAAAGCGCTAAAAAAGACCGCTTTTCAGTCTTTTTTGCACAACAGAACCCCAAAAAAAGCGTTGTATTTGTAAGAAATGCATTTCCCTCAAAAAGAAGTGCATCAAAAGGATATTCTTACAATCTGGAATGTCTTTTTAAGCCCAAAATAAACCAAATCGAAACCAATGAAACCTACACACCTTTGGATGCTTCTGGCATGCGTCATTTTCTCGTGTACGCCAATTAAAAAGGCAATATCGACCGAAACCAATCTGCCCTCGATCGCGGCAATTGGCAAGCAAGACAACTCCCTTTTAGACCTTGATTTTAAACAAGTAGGAGAACCTGCCTTTACAACGGCTATTGCCTTGTCGGTAGATGCGCTTCCTTTTACAAAATCGAAGTTCAAGACCTATCAAAATGTAAAGGCGCAAAGAGGTGAAAGAATGGATGTACAGTACATAGATTCCTTACCTATAAAACCCAAATACCTTCATTTTGAAATCAAAGATAAAATTGGCCTGAAAACCCTTTTGAATGCTTCTGAAAATGATGAGGTGCGCTCGTATTTGACCAAGGATGTCAACTGCAAGATCGTTTCAAGTATTTCATTGTATATGGATGAAAGACAGGCCGAAATGTATTTAACCGCAGATGGACTTTTCTTGACAACTTCCTCGGATAATATGTTACGCCTCGAGCTTATCATCGGTAAGAAAAAGACGTATGTAAACTTGCCAAAAGATGAAATATTCGATTATCAGCTGATGGGCTTTTGTTGGGGTGAAAATATATATGGCAAACCTCAAATCGAGACCTTGAACACCCATGGGAAATGTCCTGAAGGTACGGAGAAAAACGCCCGAAAACTAGACGAGATGAAATCATTCTTAAAGATATAACCATGAAGAAATTAATCGTCATATTCGTAGCAATAGGTCTTTTTTGCACCAGCTGCGAAGACCTTTTGGAGGTCCCCGATATTTCAAATGAAAGCGTGCGGTTAGCGGCGCCATCCGATAGTACCATAGTGCTTCAAACCAATGTAAATTTCACATGGAATGAAGTGTATGAAGCGACCCAATACCATATACAGGTTGCAGCCCCGAATTTTGAAAACGCGGCCCAAGTTGTGGTAGATACCCTAGTCGTGGTCGATAGTTTGTATGTAGGTCCGAAATTCAACAAAAATTTGGTTGACGGGGATTATGAATGGCGGGTAAGGGCCCAGAACAGCGGCTATGAGACCGAGTTTGCATTGAACCGATTTAGTGTGGAAACAACGGATAATTAAGGCGTTTTAGGAATGAAAAAAAAGAACAAGACATATGTTCTATTAGCAATAGTGCTTGGTATTTGGGGAATCATCATTTTCCAGTTCATCGGGGCTTTCAATCCACCTTCCGAGGAAGAAGTCCAAGCTCCCTCGGACCAGGTTTTTGTTCCAAAGAAAGCTAAGGAAAGAGAACTGTTCGCCCTGGCCTTGGACTATAGAGATCCCTTTTTGGGTACTGCCGTAGCTCCAAAGAAAAAGACTTTAAAACCAAAAGTTTCCGCTCCGCCAAAGCCGGTTGTACCTGCAAAATCGATTCAGTATACGGGCTTTATCCAACAAAAGAATTCAAAGCAAAAAGTATTTTTTGTGACTGTGGAAGGGCAGCAACGAATGATGAAACTCAATGATACCTTTCAAGAGGTCAGATTGGTCAAGGGCACAAAAAGTTCAATCCGGGTGAAGTATAACGGAAAGACGGAAAATATAGATCTCACCAAATGATAGTCACTACAAAAATACGGGCTGGGGCACTGCAGTTTGTACTTTTTATAGGTGCGATCGTGGCCGTCTTGTTGATGGCTTTTATGTTGCTTTCTTTTACACATTCACATTTCGAAAAAAAAACGAACATTTTGATTGCAGTGGTCAAAAGTGCCGATTTTGGATTGCAAGCCTCCCTTAAAAATTCTATAAAACTGAATAGCAGTATGGCTATTCAGAGTGAAACGGACATTCCTATGGCGATTAACGTGAATCGTGAGTTTTGGGGTGTTTT
>CAZTLZ010000303.1:0-2433 GCA_964614665.1 uncultured Maribacter sp. | reverse complement strand
GACCATAGCTGAAGATAAAATGGTAGACCTTAATGCGTTCACCGTTGAATCTGCTATGAGTATGGTTGCGGGTACAGCACGTTCAATGGGTATGAAGGTAGCTGGAAAACGACCTTTTTAAATCTTAAAAAGCAATTAAATGGCAAAATTAACGAAAAAGCAAAAAGAAGCCCACGCTAAAATAGATCGAGATAAACTCTATTCTGTTGAGGAAGGCTCTGCTTTGGTAAAAGAGATAACCAATACAAAATTCGATGCATCCATTGAATTGGCTGTTCGTTTGGGTGTAGATCCCAAAAAAGCGAATCAAATGGTACGTGGGGTTGTAACCCTTCCTCATGGGACTGGTAAGGATGTTAAAGTTTTGGCTTTGGTGACCCCGGATAAAGAGGCAGAGGCTACAGCGGCTGGAGCCGATTTTGTTGGGTTGAATGAATATCTGGATAAAATCAAAGGTGGTTGGACAGATGTTGATGTGATCATCACTATGCCCAGTGTAATGGGAAAGTTAGGACCTTTAGGTCGTGTTTTAGGGCCAAGGGGATTAATGCCCAACCCGAAAACAGGTACAGTAACTATGGATGTTGCCAAAGCGGTAACTGACGTAAAAGGAGGTAAAATCGATTTCAAGGTTGACAAGACCGGTATTGTACATGCTGCAATTGGTAAAGCATCATTTACAGCGGATAAAATCGCTGGTAATGCTAAGGAATTACTTGATACACTTATCAAATTAAAACCTACATCCTCAAAAGGTGTTTATATGAAAAGTGTCTTTATGTCGAGTACCATGAGCCCGAGTGTTCAATTAGATCCCAAGACAGTTTAACTGACTGGTAGCAAAAATTTTTAGTATGACAAGAGAAGAAAAAGCAAACGTAATACAAGATTTGACTACACAGTTAGGAGGTAGCTCTACCATCTATTTGGCAGATATATCCGGATTGGATGCCTCAGCAACCTCTGATTTAAGAAGAGCTTGTTTCAAGGCAAATATCAAACTGTCGGTAGTTAAGAACACTTTGCTTGCAAAAGCAATGGAAGCTTCTGAAAGAGAGTTCGGTGAACTTCCCGAAGTATTGAAAGGTAATACTTCGTTGATGTTTTCCGAAGTTGGGAATGCCCCTGCAAGACTTATCAAGAATTTCAGAAAGAAATCCGATAAGCCTTTGTTGAAAGGTGCTTTCGTAGAAGAAGCAATTTACATTGGTGATGAAAGTTTGGATACTTTAACAAGTATTAAGTCCAAAGAGGAAATGATAGGCGAGATTATAGGATTGTTACAATCTCCTGCCAAAAACGTTATTTCAGGACTTAAATCCGGGGGAGGTAAACTTGCCGGAATCCTTAAGACATTATCAGAAAGAGAATAGTACGCACTAAACTAATTATATTTTAAAATTTTATTAAACGATAGAAAAATGGCAGATTTAAAAGATTTCGCAGAACAGTTGGTTAACTTGACCGTAAAAGAGGTTAATGAGTTGGCTGATATATTAAAAGATGAATATGGTATTGAGCCTGCAGCTGCTGCAGTAGCTGTTGCCGCTGGTGGCGGTGCTGCCGGAGGTGATGGTGAAGCTGCTGAGGAAAAATCAGAGTTCGATGTAATTTTAACCGCTGCTGGTGGTTCAAAATTAGCAGTTGTTAAATTGGTTAAAGAGTTAACCGGTTTAGGATTGAAAGATGCTAAAGATATCGTTGATAGTGCACCAAAAGCCGTTAAGGAAGGTGTTGCTAAAGACGAAGCTGAAGGAATCAAAAAATCATTGGAAGAAGCAGGAGCAGAAGTTGAGCTTAAATAATAGCAACAACCATAGCACTTACGGTTTAGGTCTTTTCTCGCTTTTGCGGGGCTAGACCTAAGCCTTTTTATAGATATCGCGTATATATAGGCATATACCACCCATTTAGTATTCACGATCAAAATACTGTCCATAGATGTTCACAAACACTACTGAAAGAATTAATTTTGCATCCGCTAAGAACACACCGGAATATCCGGATTTCTTGGACATTCAGATCAAATCATTTCAAGACTTTTTTCAACTTGAAACGAAATCTGATGAAAGAGGAGATGAAGGTTTATATAATACCTTCCAAGAGAATTTCCCAATAACTGATACAAGAAACCAGTTTGTACTTGAGTTTCTTGATTATTTCATAGATCCACCTAGATATTCTATCCAAGAGTGTATAGAACGTGGATTGACTTATAGCGTCCCGTTAAAGGCACGTTTGAAACTATATTGTACGGATCCCGAGCATGAGGATTTTGAAACTATCGTACAAGATGTTTATTTAGGAACGATTCCGTACATGACACCTAGTGGTACTTTTGTAATCAATGGCGCGGAGCGTGTTGTTGTATCTCAATTACACCGTTCTCCTGGTGTTTTCTTCGGACAATCTTTCCATGCAAATGGAACAAAA
>CAZTLZ010000302.1:0-2469 GCA_964614665.1 uncultured Maribacter sp. | reverse complement strand
CCAACGGAATTCTCCGATAACTTTGCTTGGGTCACCGACTGGTCTTGTATTTTGTCAAAACCAACGGAATTGTCCAATATTTGATCTGCACCGATACTCCCGTTTTGAATCTGAGGCGTACCGATACTTTTAGGCGCAACCTCAAGATTATCCCCATCAACTGTAGGTGTAATCACAATAGTGCTAATGTCATTGATAATCGGATCTGCCGTGAGCGGGCCACCTGTGCCGCCACCGCCACCGATATTCACCCATTGTGTGCCATCATAATAGTGCACACTTTGTACATCTGTATTATAGACCATCGCACCCTGCAATGGGGCAATGGCATTCATTTGTACGGTGGTTACCCGAGTGATGACCAAGACCTTATCGCTGCTTTCTAGTTCCAGTACCGAAGCTGCATCTATATTTTGTGGATTGTCACCGATTTTTACCTGTGCCATTGAGGAATGGGCAATACAAAAACCGAATAATAGCAGGAATAGAAGTCGTTTCATAATAGCAAAGCGGTGTTAAGGGTTACCGAACTAACAAATTTAAAATTCTCGTTCCATATACCTAATTTTAATAGTCAAAATACGGATTGGTCAAGACGAAGAGATGTAATATTCGTCAAACGACTGAATTCAGTTGATAACGTTGTTCGTATTGCCCATAAGTATTGGTAATAAACCAATCACCAAGTACGAATTAACAAAAGTTTAGTGGCGGCTGTTTTTTTAAGAACTAAACTTATATTTTCTTTATGTGCAATATTAAAGATGCTGTCTTTCGGCCATATGCCAATTAAAGAAGCTCTAGTAACTTAGTAACACATGAAGTTAATTTTACCCTTCTTTTTCACCTTCTTTTTTTTGATTGTTGGTAATGCCCAAGAAGATGGGCGACGAATTTTAAGAGGTCAGGTGCTCTATCGAAATACCATCGTGCCCAATGAGAATGTAATTAATGCTACAAGTGAGACCGCTACCATTAGTAATAGTCGTGGGGAATTCGCTATTCGCGTCAAAAAGGATGACGAACTGGTTTTTACCGCTGTGAACTATCAATTAAAGGTGGTCAAAATTACCGATGCGATATTGAAAAATAACCGTTTGGTGGTTGAGGTGAATGAAAAAATCACAGAATTGGACGAGGTCATCATAACCCCAGAAGATCAAGAGCGTTTCATTGAAATGAAAAACGAGCAGTTAAAAGAGTTCGAATACGAAATCGACCGTTCAACAGAGGTTCAGAATATTGCCATGTCTCAAACTGAACGTGGAATGCAAGATGGGCTCAATTTTAAAAATATTTTTCGTGCGTTGCTGAAATCAAATAAGAACGAAGAAACAAAAAGACCTCCTCTTAAAATAAGTGAAGTACTGCGTCAAGTTTATGAAGATGATTTTTTCGTTTCGGACCTAAAACTTCCACAAGATAAAATAGATGCTTTTTTGATATACTGCGATGGCCAAATGCCTGCGCAATCTTTATTGAAGAAAGACAACGAATTTCAGTTGATCGATTTCTTGGTTACCCACAGCAAAATGTTCTTGAAAGAGCTAGATGCGGAAAAATAAGTTTCTTCTTATAATACTCATTTTGTTTTCCGCTGTTTCGAGCGCACAGACTTTTTTTTCAAAAAAGTTACAAGGAAAGGTGTATAGTACCGATGGCGATGTGGCCGCCACACATGTATTGAACACCACGACCAATAGAGCTACCATTACCGATATTGATGGTTTTTTTTCAATTCGGGCCAAGCTAAATGATACCTTGGTTTTTTCGGCGATACAATACAGAAAAAAAGAATTGCTGGTTACTACCGAGGTGCTGGCTCAGAAAATGTTGAATATTCCTTTGGAAGAATCCCTGACAGTGCTTGATGAGGTAATTGTAACGCCATATAATTTATCAGGAGATATCACGAAAGATTTGCAAATTATCAAAACAGAACAGGTCGTGACTGCCCAGACCGTAGGGCTTCCAAATGCCTATGCAAGAGTGCCTTCAAAAGCGGAGCGAGAATTGTTCGAAGCATCTACGGGAGGTGGTATTTTACCATTGAACCCGATCTTAAATGGTATTAGCGGAAGAACAAAAATGCTCAAAAAAAGAATCGCTAGAAACGAATTATACTCAAGAACTGAACGCGTTAAAGTATTTTATCCGGATTCTCTGTTTCGAACCGATTTAAAAATACCTGAAAGTAAAATAGATGATCTGCTTTATTTCTGTGAGGTAGACTCCGCTTTCCAATCTGTGGTCGATACACATGACCGTTTGAAAATATGGGAGTTCATACGAAGGAAAAGTGTTATTTATAGAAAGAACAACAAATTGGATTCCCCGTGAAGTGAAAACCCTTTAGTGTCCGTTAGTATTCAACTGATTGCCTATGTCCAGATTTATTTTTTCCTTTTTGGTTTTCTGTTTTGCCTTTTCAACAATAAACGCGCAGAACTTTACGAAGCAAATTGAAGG
>CAZTLZ010000301.1:0-2481 GCA_964614665.1 uncultured Maribacter sp. | reverse complement strand
TAAAATCCCCAGACACCGTAGATACGTTTACACCTCCTTTGGCACCAAACTGAACCTCCTGGCCATTTAACGATATGTTGATCGTAAAAATGACTAAGGAAAGAAGTACGGATAATTTCATGGATAAGGGCAAGTTTATTTTTCGATTAATGCAACGCCTTCAATAAAAAATTGTTACAAATCAAACCCCAAATTAACACCTAATTTATTGGCAATCAATTTATTGATTCTCGCTTTTAATTCTGGTATTCGAACACTTTCCAACACATTGTTTGCAAAGGCATACATTAATAAAGCGCGCGCTTCTTTTTTAGGAATTCCTCGAGATTGTAAATAGAACATTGCATCCTCATCCAACTGACCAATAGTACAACCATGCGAACATTTTACATCATCAGCAAAAATCTCTAATTGTGGTTTCGTATTTATAGTCGCCTTATCACTTATTAGAATATTGTTATTCTGTTGAAAAGCATTTGTTTTCTGAGCGATTTTATCAACAATGATCTTTCCGTTGAAAACACCGGTAGAATTTTCACCATAAATACCTTTGTAATCTTGATGGCTTTCGCAATTGGGTTCTATATGATGTACCAACGTATGGTGATCAACATGCTGCTTCTCGCCTAAAATGGTAACTCCCTTCATTGTAGAGTCCATATACTCCCCATTTTGATAGAAGTTTAGATTGTTTCGCGTTAACTTTCCACCGAAGGAAAAAGTATGGACATTCACAAAGCTCTTACTCTTTTGATTGATGTACGTATTGTCTATCAAAGAAGCGGTTTCGGCATCATTCTGTACTTTGTAGTAATCTACAATAGCGCTTTTAGCGGCAAAGATTTCAGTCACGGAATTCGTTAACACCTCATTGGACGTTAAACTTTGATGACGTTCGATAACCTGAAGTTCAGCATTTTCTTCAACAATAATCAGGTTTCTTGGCTGTAACATCAAAGAAGCCTCGTTACCCGTTCCAAAATGAACGATTTCAACAGGTTTCTTGGGCATTTTATTTTTAGGGATATAAATGTAGGCTCCCTCTCTACTAAAAGCCGTATTCAAGGTTGTTAGTGACTCATCTTTTGAAGCTACCTTATTAAAGTACACATCAATGACCTGCTTGTACATCGGCTTAGACAAAGCTGAACTCATCAAACAGATGTCAACACCATCATGTGTAGTTTCAGACAAATGAGAATTAAATACGCCATCAACAAAAACAATCTTATAGGTATCGATATCATGTATAAAATACTTCTTGACATCTTTATATTCAAGCGTATTCTCCCGTTTAGGGAAAATGCTGAAGTCAATCTTTTGAAGACCTTTCAGCGAAGTATACTTCCAGGCCTCATCCTTTTTGGATGGAAAACCCTTCTCTTCAAAATTCTTCATGGCCTCAGTCCGCACATCATGTACC
The DNA here is from genome assembly GCA_964614665.1 of uncultured Maribacter sp. GTDB lineage: Bacteria > Bacteroidota > Bacteroidia > Flavobacteriales > Flavobacteriaceae > Maribacter_C. The sequence continues at coordinate 1,058 of CAZTLZ010000301.1, read as the reverse complement.
GGATGGTCAATATCGACGTTGTTCTCGAACGCCATAAAAGAGGAAACTAATTTGTCTTTTAAATCCATAATTTACTCAATTAGACAACAGCCTCGTTTTTAATCCAGTCGTACCCTTTTGCTTCAAGCTCTAATGCCAATTCTTTACCTCCGGATTTTACAATTTTTCCATTATGTAAAACATGTACAAAATCTGGAACTATATATTCCAATAAACGCTGGTAATGCGTAATCACGATTACAGCGTTATCTTTGCTTTTCAGTTTGTTGACCCCATTTGCAACGATTCGAAGTGCATCGATATCCAACCCAGAATCCGTTTCATCCAAGATGGCTAATTTAGGTTCGAGCATTGCCATTTGAAAAATCTCATTTCGTTTCTTCTCACCACCGGAAAATCCTTCATTTAAAGAACGGGACAAAAACTTGCGGTCAATCTCTAACATTTCTGCTTTCTCACGTATCAATTTCAACATTTGGTTGGCAGGCATATCTTCAAGGCCTTTGGCCTTACGAGACTCATTAATAGCCGTCTTCATAAAATTAGTAACAGAAACGCCTGGAATCTCAACAGGATATTGAAATGAAAGAAAAACACCTTTGTGCGCCCGGTCTTCGGGAGCATCATCTTCTAAATCCTCCCCATCTAAAACTACATTCCCCTTGGTGACTTCAAATTCTTCCTTTCCGGCAATAACGGATGCTAAGGTGCTTTTACCGGAACCATTGGGGCCCATGATCGCGTGAACTTCCCCAGCATTTACTTCAAGGTCGATTCCTTTCAATATTTCCTTGTCTTCTACACTCGCATGTAAATTATTAATCTTAAGCATATACTTTTTACTTTAAATATTTGGGCACTTTAGGCATTTTATTAAAATCTTCTTTTTGGTGCTGCAAATACACTTTTGCATTCTTCTCAACTGCAAAAGCCTCAAATGCATCCATACTTTGTAGGGTTTGATCTACATCAAAATTGAAAATCGGCACTCTTTTGTGTTCTCTGTTTTCATAAAGATGGTATAAATCCCCTGTTAACAAAGTTGGTCCGTTTTCTAC
>CAZTLZ010000300.1:0-2576 GCA_964614665.1 uncultured Maribacter sp. | reverse complement strand
AAAAAATGAAAAAATTATTCTCTATCCTAGCTCTAGCTGGGTTATTTGTATTAAGTACAAATACGGTAAATGCAAAGGCGACTACATCATCGGTTGTATCTAATTTAACAACAGTTGCGGCGGCTACAATGCTAGTGCAAGATGATGCCCCGGCGGACAGAAGTTTTACTCAAGTTCTAAAAGAACAATTCATCAAAGGTGGTGCCAGTTTCATGAGCTTTGTACTTATCTGTTTGATTTTAGGTTTGGCAGTAGCCATTGAAAGAATCATTTATTTGAACTTGGCCAGTACCAATTCCTCTAAGTTGAAGCAACAAGTTGAAGATGCTTTGGCATCGGGTGGCGTTGAAGCTGCAAAGGAGGTTTGTAGAAATACAAAAGGCCCGGTCGCTTCTATTTACTATCAAGGTCTTGATAGAGCTGGTGAAAGCGTAGAGGCAGCGGAAAAAGCTGTGGTTTCGTATGGCGGAGTACAAATGGGACAATTGGAGAAAAACGTTTCTTGGTTGTCTTTGTTTATTGCTATCGCACCGATGCTTGGTTTCATGGGTACTGTAATCGGTATGATTCAGGCCTTTGAGAAGATTAGTGCAGTTGGTAACTTGAGTGCCTCGTTAATTGCAGGTGATATCCAAGTGGCGTTATTGACTACTGTATTCGGTCTTATTACGGCAATTATCCTTCAAATTTTCTATAACTATATTATTGCTAAAATTGACAGCATTGTAAATGACATGGAAGATTCATCGATCTCGTTGATCGATATGTTGGTAGATCACAAAAAATAAAGTCGGACCTAAATACTAAAATATAATGTACAAGATTGTAAAAATTGGACTTATTGTTCTTAGTGTCATCGGCTTTATATGCTTGTTTATGATGCCAGATAAAGATATGCCTATGGCTGATGCAATGGGTAGTACTGGCATTACTATAATGTTTGGCCTAGCCTACCTATTGATGATAGTGGCGGTCATATCTACCTTGATTTTCGGATTGAAAAACATGGGTTCTTCTCCAGGAGGACTCAAGAAAGCAGCTTTTTCCATTGTAGGATTAATTGTTGCTTTAGGTATAGCATATGGACTTTCAAGTGGAACCGACATTAGTGTTGAGGACATGATGAACAGGAATAATATTGAGACAACCGAAGGTGAAGTTAAATTGGTAGGTGCTGGAATTTACATGTTTTATATCATGTTACTGGCCGCTGTTGGACTAATTCTTTGGGGAGGTATCAAGAAAGCAACAAGTAAATAAATAACGATGGGTAGAAGAGCAGGAGCACCAGAAGTAAATGCGGGTTCTATGGCTGATATAGCATTCTTGCTGCTTATCTTTTTCTTGGTGACCACCACCATTGAAACTGATGCAGGTTTGGATCGTATGTTGCCACCAATTGAACCGCCAGATGAAGATGTGATTATAAAGCAAAAGAATATCTTTCAAGTAAGTATCAACAAGAATAACCAGTTATTGGCTGATGATGAGTTGACCGACCTAAAAGATCTTCGAGTAAAGGCAATGGCTTTTTTGGACAATAATGGTGACGGTACTTGTACCTATTGCAAAGGAGCTAAAGATGCTGAATCTTCAGATAATCCAACAAAGGCTATTATTTCTTTGAAAAACGATAGAGAAACAAAGTATAGTACTTACATTACTGTTCAGAATGAGTTGGTAGGTGCATACAATGAACTTCGTAATAGAGAATCTGAAAGATTGTTTAACCAAAAGTTCGTTGATTTGGAGGCGGAATATTTGAATCCTGAAACAGATGCGGATTTGAAGGAAGAACTGAAAGAGAAGGTAAAGAGAATTCAAGATTTATTTCCTCAGAAGTTATCAGAAGCTGAAACTTCATCAAACTAATTTAGAAGCCTAAATAAAATTTAATTATGTCAAAGTTTGCAAAGAAAAAAAGTGGTGAGTTACCTGCAGTATCGACCGCTTCTTTACCTGATATTGTATTTATGCTTTTGTTTTTCTTTATGACCGTAACAGTTATGAAGGATAGCTCTCTTAAAGTTGAGAACAGTTTGCCAAGTGCAAGTGAAATCAAAAAGCTGGAGAAAAAGGAAAGGGTCATTACCATTTATGTTGGTAAACCTACGCCTGAATATGCAAAAGTATTTGGTTCAGAGTCAAAAATTCAATTGAATGATAAATTTGCGGACCCTTCAGATGTGGGTGATTTCATTCTTATGGAGAGAGCAAAAAAATCTCAAGAATTGCAGAATGTTTTAACAACGTCTTTGAAAGTTGATAAAGGTGCCAATATGGGTATAATTTCCGACATCAAGGAAGAGTTGCGAAAAGTGAACGCTTTAAAGGTTAACTATACCACGGTTAGTGGAGATGCCTTTTCCAATCTGCAGTAGCAATACAAGTACAAGATTTTTAAACTTAGCAAAGCTCCAAATTCACATTTGGAGCTTTCTTAATTTATGTAACTTTGGATTAATGAAGAGGCTGTTTTTTTTAATGGTAATCTATTTACCACTTTGCATTAATTCGCAGATATCTCAAGATTCCAGTGCGATAAATTCTCGCTATTTTGAGGATCAGTTTTATTT
>CAZTLZ010000299.1:0-2585 GCA_964614665.1 uncultured Maribacter sp. | reverse complement strand
CTTAATACAAATAACCCAGCTAGAGCTAGGATAGAGAATAATTTTTTCATTTTTTTCAAACTTAGGATTTCGATTAGTTAATTGTGTTAAAGATAAAAAAATTTAGCAATAATAAAAGTAAAATAAAAATGCAGAGAGGAAGGGATTCGAACCCTCGATACACTTTTGGTGTATACACACTTTCCAGGCGTGCGCCTTCGACCACTCGGCCACCTCTCTAGTTGAGCCTTAAAGGTTGCCCAAATAACAAAAAAAATATTAGTTGTGGAAATATAAGCTGTTATTTTTATTCCATCTCTCCCCGAAGTGAGGTTTCAAAAATGGTTTTAAATGAGGCAATGGAAATATTACTGCCAAGTAAGTACATCATTTTGGTAATGGCTGCCTCAGTGGTAATGTCCTTACCATTAATGACTTGAAGTTTTTTCAAGTGTTGACTTGTTTCATATTGCCCCATAATTACACTACCACCTGGGCATTGTGTTACGTTGACAATCAGCAAACCTTTTTTTATGGCCTTTTTCAAATTGGAAGTGAACCAATCATAGGTAGGAGCATTTCCGGCCCCATATGTTTCTATTATCAATGCCTTCAAACCTTCACATTCCAAAACATTCTTTAAAAAAGATTCTCTTATTCCAGGAAATAATTTCAGAACACCTACACTACTGTCAAATGTTTTATGAACTCGCAATTCTTTTGACCGATTTCGAGGCAACAGATTCTCCTTATATATCTTTAGGTGTACACCCGATTCAGCAAGTGGTGGATAATTCAAGGATTGGAATGCCTCAAAATGTTCTGCATTAATTTTTGTTGTTCGGTTGGCCCTGAATAATTTATACTCAAAATAAATACATACTTCTTGAATGACAGGCTTATTCCTTTCCTGTACTGCGGCTATTTGTATCGAGGTTATCAGGTTTTCTTTCGCATCGGTCCGCAAATCGCCAATAGGCAATTGCGACCCCGTAAATATTACAGGCTTGGCCAAATTCTCTAACATAAAACTTAAAGCCGAAGCACTATAGCTCATCGTATCACTACCATGTAGTACAACAAAACCGTCATGATCTTCATATTGGTCTTCTATAGTTGTCGCAATCTTTCCCCAATATTGGGGTTCCATGTTGGAGGAGTCAATGGGTTCTGCAAACGAAATGGCCTCGATACTGCAATCAAGCTGATGTAGTTCAGGAATATTGCTCAGTAGTTTTTTAAAATTAAAAGCTTTCAGATTACCCGTTTTATAATCTTTGACCATACCAATAGTACCTCCGGTATAAATAAGTAATATTCTTGTTTTTTTGGTTTCCAAATTTAAGATGGGTTATGTGAACAGTTGAAGAAAGGGAGCATTATTCAAATTCCAAAAACTTCTTTTGAATTATTAGTTGTTAGGACTCCAATTGCCTCTTCGCTCAGACCATAAATATCGGTTAACTTTTTAAGTATATTAATAAGGTATGCGCTTTCGTTTCTTTTGCCCCTATACGGCACTGGAGCCAGATAGGGAGAATCTGTCTCTAACACGACATGTTTCAAATCGATTTCTTTGAGAAAGGTATCTATTTTGCCATTCTTAAAAGTGGCAACACCACCTATACCTAATTTCATATTATACGAGATGGCCTGATGCGCCTGTTCCAAAGTTCCTGTAAAGCAATGGAAAATACCGTAAAGGCCACTACCCTTTTCACTTTCCAGCACCTCAAAAACTTCATCAAAGGCATTCCGACAATGAATTACGATTGGTAATCGATGCTTTTTTGCCAGTTCTATTTGATATTTGAAGGCCTCTTGTTGTTGTCCCAAAAAAGTTTTGTCCCAATACAAATCTATTCCTATTTCACCAACAGCATAAAATCGATGCTTATCCAACATTCTTTCTACATGTTCAAGCTCATCTTTGAAATTCTCCTTCACATGTGTGGGATGTAGCCCAGACATCAAAAACATATGGTCTGGGTATCTCTCTTCTAAATCGAACATGGACTGTGTATAGGAGGAGTCTATTGCTGGAATAAAAAAGCGACCTACTCCACTGTCAATAGCCCTTTGAATAACAATATCACGATCCTCATCAAAGGCCTCGCTGTACAAATGAGTATGGGTGTCAGTCAAAAGCATGTGGCAAAAATAGGTTTATCTTTGCCAAAAAAATACATGCCAAGCCTGAAAAAATTCCTAAGGAATAAAAACTATATCAAAGTGCCCCTTGTGCTCACTACCACAAATCATTTTGAAGTAGTAGCCAAACTAAACGGCATCACAGGAAGATTTATTTTGGATACAGGCGCTTCCAATACCTGCGTGGGTTTTGACAAAATAGAATTCTTTAATCTTACCTCAAAAGAATCAAAGATCAAAGCGGCCGGAGCAGGGGCTACAAATATGGAAACTTTGATTTCGACCAAAAACAAAATTGAAATCGGAAATTGGAAAAAGAACAAATTGAAAGTTGTGCTCTTTGACCTCATTCATGTAAATGAAGCATTAACCACCCATAAGGCCCTACCGGTTGACGGTATTATTGGCGCTGACATTCTAAAAAAAGCAAAGGCCATTATTGATTATCAAAAAAG
>CAZTLZ010000298.1:0-2590 GCA_964614665.1 uncultured Maribacter sp. | reverse complement strand
CATCATAATGCTCCCTTAGCAATTCCAAGTCTCCGTATTGTTGATATACTTCCCAAGCGACAACGATACCAGCACTCCCCCATAAGGTTCCACCGAAACCTCCTCCGACAGGAGCCACATCAGTAAACCGCCCATCATTCCTTTGAATATCGCGCATGGCTAACATTTGTCGGTTTAAAAATGGCCCAACGTCGGCCAAAAAGGTCGATGCTTTTGAGAATACATTGATATCACCGCTCCAGCCCATTCGTTCATTGCGCGCTGGTGTATCAGTTGGAATAGATAAAAAATTGCCTCGTAAAGACCATGTAATATTTTCCCAAAGCTTATTGACAAGTTTGTTAGAAGTTTCATATTGGGACGCCAATTCTTTGATTGAACTTATTACATTGCCCTTAATGCTTTCCAATGGTAAAGCTTTTTCAATTCCGGTTATTTCAAGAAACCGAAAACCATGAAAAGTAAACCGAGGTTGAATTGTTTCCTCTCCTCCTTTTCTGATGTACATATCTTGAGTTAAGGCTGCTCGAATATTTTCGAGCATAACCATACCCACGTTTCCTTCATATTCTGATAAATCAGGATATTTTACCTCTGCAAAACGTGTTATAATCGTATCGCCAGCTTTCCCCGTTGGTAGTTGTACTGTCGGAAAACCGACCATATTCTGCCCCATATCGTATACAAAAACACCTCGTCTAACTTCTTCTACACTTTTGGGTGTCAAGGTTTTAACAATAGATGCGTTTTTACCAATCTGACCAACAAGTTCAAGGTTTTCATAATTCAATTGTTCACTTTGAAACGTTGTTCCTTTTAAAGGAACTTCAACTGCAGACTTCCATGCGCTATCATCATAATCAGAAGTTGACCAGCCTTCTATTGCTTTTTCTTTGGTTGCATCATATACTTCACCTTGGAAAAAGCTACCATATCGAATAGGGCCGTCTGTAAAAAGTTTCCAGTCTTCTTCATTTGAGGCAATCACTTGTTCGGAACCATCTTCATAGCTGATAACCAATTGTGCCAAAAGTGATTGTCGGTCTCCGAAATAATTCCAGTTTTCACCGCTGTATGTGATGTTACCACTCCACCAACCTTCGCTCAACCATGCACCTATTGCATTTACATTTCCCGCTTTTATATTATCGGTAACATCGTAGGTCTGGTACATTTGAGTTTTGTTGTATTGTGTCAAACCAGGATTAAAATAGTCTTGACCAACACGTTCTCCGTTGATATAAAGTTCGTAAATGCCGCGAGCAGTAGCATACAATCTTGCTTTCGCAATCTTCTTATTTACAGATTTGAATTCAGTTCGTAACATTGGAGTAGCATTTCGGCTTGGATCTGTCAAAATTAGAGTACCTCTTTCCTCTCCAGCAATTTGAAAAGCTCCATCAGATATCGAGAGGTTCTCAACTCCTTTAAAAATGCCATTGTAATTCTCTTTAGAATCCAAATTTTCAGAAAAAAGTGTATTCGAAGGAGCTCTGAAATTCTTGATTTTTATATTTGAAAAATCCGCTTTCTGACCTTCATCAACATAAAAACCGATATCGGCCAACATTGGAAAGCTGATATAATCGTTACCCTTTCCAACAGGATTTAAATTGAACCCCAATTTACCTCTTGGTGGAGGCATTTTATCATCATTGCTTGAAATTATGTTTTCAGCAGACCTCCCATTTAGAAACACTTGAAACAACCCGAAATTACAGTCTACGAAAAAGGTATGCTTATTAAATTTGTTCGATTGGCTCACTAAGTTTAATGGGATATCATAACTTCTAATTGGTTTATCATTACTATCGTCTTGCATATAACCAACCCGAAATACATTAAATTTTGCCAAGCCCGTTTCAGTGCCATCGACTGGTGAAACATCCAATTCAAATCGGACATAGCTTTGGTCTTTTTTTACTTCTATGCCCTGAATGTTTTTATCCAAATCCATCAACCTTTTGTCATTTGCCCCAAACACAAAAGACGCCTTTGAGCTATTTGACCTCTTATCTAATTGCATTGAATATTCAAGCTTATAAACCGATAGATAATGCGAGTACAGCACCATGTCTTCTTCTCCACCACCAATCCATTGAGCATTATTCCAGCGATCCGAATTCGGGTCGGAATCCATCAACCCAGTTTCAAACCACGAGGAATTTGTGTTTGCACTTCCAGCCTCATTCCAAACAGTTACTTCCCATGAATATTTTGTCATAGCTTTTAACTCATCCCCAGAATATGGAATGGCCAATGAACTATTAGAATTTACTTTTTTCGAATCCCAAACCAAATTATGCGCTTCATCAAAAACCGTAATTTGATATGCCTTTTGGTATTGGCCAATTTTATTTGATTCCGTTTCCATTCGCCAACTAAAGCGAGGGGTTTCAATATCTATTCCGAGTGGTGTTTCCAAATACTCCACTTTTAGGTTGTTTATAGTGGATTGTGAGAACCCTAGCGTAAGCGTAAAAAAACCGATCAATATAAGCAACAGCTGTTGTCTACGTATAAATTCTAGCTTTGATAAAATCATGTTGAGATGAGTTTGTTTGTATATAAAAATAGGTCTATTTAATTT
>CAZTLZ010000297.1:2256-2595 GCA_964614665.1 uncultured Maribacter sp. | reverse complement strand
CTGCCCGTTCCATAGGCGGGCGCTCAGCGTGACAAGTTAGGGTTTTGTTTAGGGAAGTGCTTCGACTGCGCTTAGCATGACAGTTTAATGATGTATTTTGTTCTTGCGCTTTGACTGTGTTCAGTGTCACAACCTTCTGTTTTGTCTTACCTCGCACTTTGACTGGGCTCAGCATGATAATCTGGTGTTGTGCCTTGTTTTTGAGCTGTTACTACGCTCAGGATGGCAAGTTGAGATTTTGGCTGGGTAAACCAATTGTGACTAGAAAGACCTTTTTAATTGAATATGTCAGTCTGAGCGCAGTCGAAGACCATGTTGGCAAAATGTTTCAAAAAAATA
>CAZTLZ010000297.1:0-2246 GCA_964614665.1 uncultured Maribacter sp. | reverse complement strand
CTATTACGTTTATATCCTAAAATGTTCTGACCGTTCCTTTTACACGGGTATTACCGGAAACTTTGAACAGCGATGGATCCAACATCGGCAAGGACATTTTAAGGATTGTTATACCTTTAGCCGAAGACCTTTATCCTTAGTATATCAACAAGGGTTTACCGATGTAATCCAAGTCATACGTTTTGAGAAACAAGTTAAGGGATGGACAAGGGCAAAGAAGATCGCACTGATTAAAGGGGATTTTGATGCCATTCAATTATTGGCGGAGTGCAGGAATTTTACACATTCGAAATATAATCCCCATGTGAACCCTAAAGGTCTTCGACTGCGCTCAGACTGACACTGAATTTTTGGTTTTTTTGCTTTTAAGGTCTTCGACTGCACTCAGACTGACATTTGGTTTACCTTTTTTGGTTTGCGCTTCGACTGCGCTCAGCGTGACAAGTTAGGGTTTTGTTTAGGGAATTGCTTCGACTGCGCTCAGACTGACATTTGGTTTACCTTCCTCGATTTGCGCTTCGATTGCTCTCAACATGACAATTTGATGGTCTGTTTTACTTTACACTTCGAATACGCTTAGTCCGATATTTGTTTACCCTCTCTTATCAATAACACTGATGGGTTTGCGGCCCAATTTCGACAAACGGAGTTTTTCGATCTCCTTAAGGTCACAAAATTCAATAGTTGGAGATACACGCAACTTGGATCGACAATGGTCCTTGATATGTTGTAAAAGGGTTTGGGTTGGGGTCTTTGTCGCGATTTTTATGCGAATTTCGTCCGTTCCGATGCTGTTGTGGTAAATCTCAATGACAAAATTCTCGACTTCGCTAAAATCGTTCAAAAGATTATCCATTGCAGGCGGGTAGAGGGTCGTACCCTTGTACTTGATCATCTGTTTCTTTCGGCCTACCACAGGTCCCAACCTCAAGGTATTCCTCCCACAATTGCAGGGAGAGGTATGTGCCTTTACAATATCCCCCGTCTTAAAGCGAAGTAGGGGCATAGCTTCTACACCCAGCGTGGTAATCGTAAGTTCGCCTTCGGTACCCTCGGGAACGGGATTCCCATTTTCATCCAGTATCTCAACGATAATCAATTCTGGGTGATGGTGACCTCCCTGTTGTTCCGAACACTCCGTAAAGGCGGTACTCATTTCCGTAGAGGCATAGGTAGAGTACAATTCAATATTCCAGGTAGCCTTGATCTTCTTGGCCAAAATGTTCAACGAAAAGTCCTGCTCCCGAATCGATTCCCCAATGCAAATGGCCCCTTTGATACCAGATTGGTCTAAATCTATCTGGTTTTCGTCCGCATATTGAATCAACTTTAATAAAAAGGAAGGTACCACAATAAGGTAGGTAGGTTTGAATTTTAGGATGGTATCCCACTGTAATCCGGGAATTCCCGCACCCACACGAATGATACCGGCCCCTAATTTACGAACGCCCAGAAAATAGGCGAGACCGGCCATAAAACGTCGATCTATAGTAGTGGTCAGTTGCAGAATATCATCTGGGGTAACATTGGCACAAGCAAAGGAAATAGCCTCGTTATAGGCCAATCGATCCAAATCCTTATCGGTAAGGGCTATGGTTACCGGATCGCCCAGAGTACCCGAAGTAGTCACAAAATCAACAATCCTGTTTTTGGGTACACATAGAAAATCATCGTTGTATTTCTGTAACTGCTCTTTTGAGGTGGTGGGAACCTTTGCTAAGTCCTCAAGCCTTTCAATGGAAGTCGGTATAATTCCATTTTCCTTAAAAATACGCTGGTAATAGGCTGAATTTTCCTGTAGATAGAAAATCAATTCTCTTAGCTTTTTTTCCTGAAGCGATTTTATTTCTCCTTGGGATGCTTTTTCTATTTCAGGAATCATAGGTTCAATTTTCGTTTTAATCTACGAATGTACTTGTTGTTATTCTCTTTATCAATTAAGGTGGTGAATTCTTTGGTGCGGGCTTTTTCAAAAGCCTGAAGGGCGACCGTGTAATACCCCATGTTGTAAAAATACTTTCCAGATAGGTAATAGGCCTCCCAACTTTCGGGATTTTTTTGTTGTAAGGCTGTAATTGTTTGGGAATCCAAATCGGTGTTATTGGCAATGGCGGTCATGACCTGGGCTTTAAGGTCGCGGTATTCTTGGTAATCCTTAAAGGTTTGCGTAAATTGAAAAGGGTCTTTTGTAATATTCCTTTCGGCTATGGCCAAAACATGGTTGGATGTTGGTTTTTGTACACGCT
>CAZTLZ010000296.1:0-2650 GCA_964614665.1 uncultured Maribacter sp. | reverse complement strand
TGAGAGGTTTGGTGGTACGTATTCGTACTTTACAAATATCGTTCATACCCATTTCCTTATCTTCCGTATTACGGCCTAAAGTTTCGATATCAATTTTGTAAACAACTTCTTTAATCATTGCAGTTTGATCATTTGTAGTGTGTCTCACGGTATATTTGGCGCGCGGTTTGGCCGGGCTGCTGTTCATCCAGCAGAGCATAACTTCCAAATCCTGTACTGGTTCTGGCTTATTGTTAGACCTAACAATCATATCGCCTCGACCTATATCGATGTCATCTTCCAAGGTCATGGAAATGGACATAGGGGCATAAGCCTCTTCTAATTCTCCTTTGGGACCTTCTACCGTTTTTATTTTAGATGTAAAGCCTGAGGGCATGATTGTGACTTCATCTCCCGGTCTAAAAATTCCACTTGAAATTCTTCCGGCATAGCCACGATAGTCAATAAACCCTTCACGTTGGGGTCGCAATACGGTTTGCACCGGAAAACGGGCATCTACACTGTTAAAATCACTACTGATATGAATTGTCTCCAAAGTATGTAGAAGTGGAGCTCCATTATACCAATCCATATTTTCAGAGCGGTTTACTACATTATCTCCCAAAAGCGCACTTATTGGAATGAAACGAACATCTTTTACCAAAAGCTTTGATGAAAAGTCTTGAAATTGTTTGACAATATTGTTATAAGCTTCCTCTTTAAAATCGACCAAATCCATTTTGTTTATACAAACGACCAGGTGAGGTATTTGAAGAAGTGAAGCAATAAATGAATGTCGTTTAGTCTGTTCAATGACTCCATGTCTGGCATCTACCAATATAATTGCTGCATTTGCCGTAGAGGCACCAGTTACCATATTTCTTGTATATTGAATATGGCCCGGAGTGTCTGCAATAATAAATTTTCGCTTAGGCGTGGTGAAGTAGCGATATGCTACGTCAATGGTAATACCTTGTTCTCTTTCGTCTTTAAGCCCATCAGTAAATAATGCAAGATCCACACCTTCATGACCTTTCTTTTGACTGGTACTTTCAATAGCCTCCAATTGATCTTCAAAAATAGATTTCGAGTCGTACAAAAGCCTTCCGATCAATGTACTCTTTCCATCATCGACACTACCAGCGGTAGTAAATCGCAATAATTGATTGTTGTTTAATTCCATGTTGTATAATTCTTTAAAAGTAACCTTGTCTTTTTCTATCTTCCATTGCACTTTCAGAACGTTTGTCATCCGTTCTATTTCCTCTTTCCGTTTGTCGCATTCCAGAAACCTCTTCAGCAATCTTTTCCAAGGTATCGGCCTCGGATTCTATTCCTCCGGTAATGGTAATGTCCCCGAGCGTTCTAAAGCGTATTTTTTTAGTAACGATTTCTTCACCTTCCTCCAGTTTTAAAAACTCTGAATTTGGAATCCAAGAATCGCTTCTCCAAACCACTTCTCGCTCATGGGCATAATACAAAGAGGGAATTGCTATATTTTCTCTGCAGATATAATTCCATACATCCATTTCGGTCCAGTTACTTATGGGAAAAGCCCTAAAGTGCTCGCCTTCAAACTGCTTGCCGTTGAACAAATTCCATAATTCAGGACGCTGGTTTTTTGGATCCCATTGCCCGAAATCATCACGATGTGAAAAAAAGCGTTCTTTTGCCCTTGCTTTTTCTTCATCACGTCTACCGCCACCTATTGCACAATCTACTTTGTTGGCTTCTATAGCATCTAATAATGTGGTGATCTGAAGCGCATTTCGTGTGGCATTTTTGCCCTTTTCCTCTGCAACACGACCTTGATCGATTGATTCTTGTACCGAACCAACGATTAAGTTCACACCTAGTTCTTTGAGCGTATCATCCCTGAATTGAATAGTCTCAGGAAAATTATGTCCCGTATCCACATGCATTAGTGGAAATGGAATTTTCGCAGGATGGAAAGCTTTTTTCGCCAAATGAGCCACTAGTATGGAATCTTTACCTCCTGAGAAGAGTATTACTGGGTTTTGAAATTGTGCCCAGACCTCTCTAAGAACATAAATGGCTTCTGATTCTAATTCGTCAAGATAATTTAGATAGTATTTACTCATTTTTTGAGTCTTAAATGGTTTTTGATTTTATTATATATTATTTCTACAGATTCTTCAATGGAATTTTCGTGGGTTACTTCAGCATTGGGGCTTTCAGGCGCTTCGTAGGGCGCCGAAATTCCTGTCATGTTTTTGATTTCACCTTTTCTAGCTTTTGCATATAAGCCTTTGACATCACGTTGTTCACAGATTTCAAGGCTGGTATTTACAAAAACTTCAATATAGTTTTCGGCACCTACCGTATTTTTTATAAGGTCACGGTCTTTTTTATAAGGTGCTACGAAAGCCGCTAACACTACCACACCTGCTTCTATAAACAGTTTGGCAATTTCTCCGATTCTCCGGTTGTTCTCAGAACGGTCTTCTGGGCTAAATGAAAGATCCTTGTTGATACCATGTCTGACATTGTCACCATCCAAGGCAAAGGTTTTTATCTTGTTTTCATGCAACTTCTGCTCTAAGGCATTGGCTACAGTAGATTTTCCTGAACCGGACAGACCGGTAAAAAAGATTAACATTGAATTGTGACCATTGGCCTTTCGGCGATCCTATCAATAATTTCAGTAGCT
>CAZTLZ010000295.1:1359-2660 GCA_964614665.1 uncultured Maribacter sp. | reverse complement strand
CAGGTAAAGAACTAGCAAGCAGGTCGGGAGCGGCGTATTGGGTAGCAAACAAGCTAGCATCCTCAGCGGTTTGAAAACGGGCTGTCTGACACCCAGTAACCAACGCGCCTAGTAGCAGGAGAAAGAATCGCCTTTGGTTAATTGCATACTTGAGCATATTGGTATCCTGTGGTTCTAAAAATATGAAGTGACAAATTAAAGAATTTAGCGGATCAATGCAAGTTATAAGAGGAGCTTTGTTAGCGAGACATTTAGCCTATAAGCTTAAGACTATTTTATGATCTATTCTCGTTGGAATTTCTATCCTCGTTGCTATTTCTTGTATTTATTTGATAATCTAATTGGCTGGTAACCATATGTTCAAATACTTCAATCATGTTTTCGAAATGATTTTCTGGCTCTAGCGTTTTAAATGCCAAATAAACACTTTCAACACTATTCAATGCACCCGGCAGTTTGCTATTTCTGATTCTATAATTTGATTTTAAATTCCCAATTAAACTAACTCTGGGTACAAGTTGCAACTGTGAATGTTGAAACATCATTTTTTTAGATTTTCGCCATGTAGCATCAATAACAATTAATCGCTTTACCGCATGACTTAATTCTGTGTCGCCGTTTATGTGAAATTGGTTATCTGCACTTTTTTCTATAGTTAATTCTGGTACTTCTGGCAACCAGGTCATTGAAGGGTACAAAATCGCACTCGGGACTTCTAGCAATTGTTTTAGCTCGTCAATAGACAATCTTTCTTTAATCATCAATGTACTATTCTTTAGGCACAGATGAACCAGATTGCCAGTGTTAAAAGGGTGTTTTGATTCTTTTGGATGTTGTATGATTATGAGTTCCAAGCGGTTGTTAATTGGCTGGATTTTGCTGCAATAGCAAAGAGCAGTAGGGCGCATACATTGATTACAGGTATTTCGAGCCATATGGAATTTGATCTAAATAATTATCAACCAGATTGGTTAAGTCAAATAGAAACACAACGAGCCAACAAATTCTATCGAAAGTTTCATTTTAGGGGAAAGGCAAAATCGGATGACCTGTGCGCGGTAGTGAAAGACCCGAATAAACAAATTATCGCAAGTGGGATTATTCGTCGCTATCATCATTTCGAATTACTGGTCGCAGTCGCTGTGGCTCCCCACGTACAAAACAAAGGGATAGGAAGCAAACTATTGAAAAAGCTATCGACCCGATTTACTTGCAATACGTTTACTTTCCCATACTCAAATTTAGTTCACTATTATGATTCATTTGGCTTTGATTTGGTCGAGCCAGCCAGCGCTTTGGCG
>CAZTLZ010000295.1:426-1349 GCA_964614665.1 uncultured Maribacter sp. | reverse complement strand
TACGTAAATCAGGGTCGAGACATTAAAATTATGCGCTGCTCTACCACTTTATTTAATAAATAAGCGTAGGGAGATGTTTTTCTAGATTGGTCGTCGATAATTACTGGTAAGAGAAATCGTCTTTATTTTTCTCTATCAGCCATTTCTCCAGCATAGTGTATAGTGTTAAAGGTTCAATTGGTTTACTCATGTAATCATCCATACCCGCATCCAAACATTTTTGTTGATCGCCACTCATAGCATTCGCCGTCATTGCAACGATTGTTACTGGTTGTTCGACGGTGAATAAATTTAGTTTTCTAATTGCCTTGGTAGTACGGTAACCGTCCATTTTTGGCATTTGACAGTCCATAAGTATCAAGGAGAAAGGTCTAGTTTTTTTATCTTCTAAAATTTGTAGCGCTTCTATTCCATTTTCTGCCAGCTCAAATTCAGCATCAATTTCTTCTAGCATTCCTATCACGACTTGTTGGTTGACCATATTATCTTCGACAATAAGAATTCGAGATTTTGTTTGTTTGAGTAGACGGATCTTTTCTTGGGTTAAACTATCTGAATTGGAGGTGCTTTCCAGTTCTATAGGTGAATTATTCTCTGATGAAATTAATTGATTCTCTACTTTTCTAGACTGATTCGGCATCGAAATATTCTTACGCAACTCAATTAGATTTAGCCTAAGATCGTCGGGGGTCGCAGGTTTTGCAATGGTAGAAAGCTGCAAGTCTTTTGGAAACTTAGGCGTATCTATTTGAGAGTGCATAGGAATAAGTAAGGTCAATGCCGGTTTGCTATCAGGGAATGTCGCATATAATCTGTGAACTAATTCAGTTGATAACAATGGCTTAAAATCCAAATCTAAGATAACCGAAGCGCAATTGTGTTTTGCCTGCGCGAGCTCGGCATCATAAATCCCCATGTGACGG
>CAZTLZ010000295.1:0-416 GCA_964614665.1 uncultured Maribacter sp. | reverse complement strand
TGCCTGCGCGAGCTCATTGAGTTTCACATTTAACTGACTGACATCAGAGCATACATCGACCGAAACGTTCCAGTTTAGCAACTGTTGCACTAGAATATCGGTGGTTTGTTGTTGTTTACCAATGACTAAAATGCGACAGTCGTCGAACTGGTTAAAAGCCGGATCCGTGGTACTGTTCGTGCCAGCCTGAAGTTCAACTGAAAAGTAAAATCGGCTGCCAACTAACGGGGTACTTTCGACCTTTAATTCTGAACCCATGATTAGGCATAGTTGCGAACTAATCGCTAGGCCAAGCCCAGTTCCGCCAAACTCTCGAGTGGTTGATGCATCGGCTTGGGTAAACATTTCAAATAAATGTTTAGATTGTTCTTCCGAAATGCCTATACCAGTATCTGAAACAGCACAATCAAATGAAA
>CAZTLZ010000294.1:0-2728 GCA_964614665.1 uncultured Maribacter sp. | reverse complement strand
ATTCAAGAAGCTACCAACAAACCACAGGTGGGTATGGACGCCTCTATCAATCCGTTGCGCGAGACCCTTGACACACCTGGTGGAGGTTCTACCGATGTAGGTGATGTCAGTTGGACCGTGCCGAATATCAATTTAAGTGTGACCGTAGCCCCAAAAGACACCCCATGGCATTCATGGGCCGTCGTCGCCTGTGGAGGAATGTCTATTGGACACAAAGGAATGATCTATGCATCAAAAGCATTGGGAATGACCGCGGTAGATCTTCTTGAAAATCCTAAAATGGTTACTGAGATAAAGGAAGAGTTCAAATCACGTAAAGGTGATGAAGTTTACAAACCTATGATCGATGGCCCACCACCAATTCCGGTATCTGTAAAATAGTATGGATTAACAACTAGTAAAAATCCCTCTCAAGAGATATTAATATTAGACAACTATGGCAGAACGAGAGATAATCAAGAAATATACGAACGGTGACCTGACTGTACTATGGAAGCCTAAATTATGCATTCATGCGGCAATTTGTGTCAAAAAGTTGCCTGAAGTTTACAATCCTAATGAGAAACCGTGGATCAAGGCTGAGAATGCTAGCATTGGAGATTTGAAGTCGCAAATTTCAAAATGCCCGTCAGGTGCCTTGTCCTATGAGATGAAAGAGGAAAAAGACGATGTTAGCAGCAATACGGAAACAAAAGTTCAGGTAACCGCAAATGGCCCATTACTGGTCCATGGTGATTTGGAAGTAACAATCGCCGATGGAACCTTGGAAAAGAAAAAACGAACGACAGCATTCTGTAGATGCGGAGCATCCATGAATAAACCCTATTGCGACGGAACGCACAATTCGATTAATTTTTCAGGTTAATTTTTCAATACGAAGACTATTTAAAATCAAATGCAGTTCAAAAAAACCAACTTTTTATGGCTCTATGTTTTTTTGGTCCTGTTTGACCTAGCGTGCGGATTTGAAGCGCTTTCGCATTTTCGTATAGTTAGTAAACCCTTACTCCTACTTTCATTGTTGGTTTACTTTATTACAAATGCAAAGGTCAATCAAAACACCACATTTTATCTAATGCTAGGTACACTATTTTGTTCTCTACTTGGAGATGTTTTTCTATTGTTTGAAAACCGGTCGGGTCTCTTTTTCACTCTGGGTCTTGCGGCATTTTTAATTGCTCATATACTCTTCGTATTGGTTTTTGTCAAAAAATGGAACAAGAATGCTCCTGCAAATTTTTGGTGGATTACCCTGTTGCTTTTGTCATACGGTGTGCTTCTTTTCTTCATTTTAAAGGATTATTTGGACGCACTCAAAGCGCCGGTACTATTTTATATTCTGGGAATATTGGCGATGGTCATAAGCTCGTATCGAAGAAAAGGAAATGTTCCACAATTAAGTTTTGATCTAGTTTTTATAGGAGCACTTTTCTTCGTGTTATCTGATAGTGTATTGGCCATCGATAAGTTTATGACCACTATTCCGTTAGCACATATTACAGTAATGGGAACCTACGCAACTGCTCAATACCTAATCACTAAGGGAGTTTTAGCCCAAGGTGATTTTGGAAATTGAATCGATTTCAGTAGAAGAATTATGATCACCTAGATATAAAGTTTGTGATATTAAAAAAGGTTCTTTAGCTTGTATATATAAAATATTTAGAATGACAAATACTATCAAATCCGTATTCCCCTTAGGCTTTCCGTGGCAAACGCAAGACCCATTTTTATTTTGTGTCTACCACTTGGACCATTACCCAAAGGGAAATGAAGACATGGGTCCGGCTGCATCTTTAGAGGGCCGAAATCTGGGTAATGACTTTGTTATCAAAGATGGTTGGCGCATGTACCACGGACAAACCATTCCGGGGTTCCCATCACATCCGCATCGCGGGTTTGAAACCATAACCATTGTAAACAAAGGCTTCTGTGACCATTCAGATTCATTAGGCGCGGCCGGAAGATTTGGTCAAGGCGATGTGCAATGGATGACTGCAGGTCGTGGTGTTCAGCATTGTGAAATGTTTCCATTATTAAAAACGGATGAAGAGAATCCGTTGGAATTATTTCAGATATGGCTCAACCTTCCAAAGAAAAGTAAGTTTGTAGACCCTCATTTTGCAATGTTATGGCATGAGGATATTCCGATAGTAAAAACCGATAATGCGTTGGTGAAGATCGTTGCTGGTAGTTATAGTCATGCCACTGCTCCTGACCCGGCACCAAATTCCTGGGCAGCGGATGCAGAAAACGAAGTCGCCCTATGGAATATCCATATTGATGCAAATAGTACCTATACGCTTCCCAAGGCAGATTCTGAAGTGAATAGAACGCTTTACTTTTATGAAGGTTCAGAAATAGTCTTGGAAGGTCAAACTATTCTCCCGAATCATGGCATTGAACTAGACCCTTCGCAAAACATAGAAATCAAAGTAAAAGGCGATACTGCCCATTTTTTGATGCTACAAGGAAAACCTATTGATGAACCTGTGGTACAACATGGCCCTTTTGTAATGAACACCCAAGAAGAGATTAGAGCCACCATGAAAGATTATGGTCTGACCCAATTTGGTGGATGGCCATGGCCCCATGCTGACAATGTACACGGAAGGGAAAAAGGGCGGTTTGCGAAATACCCTGATGGCACATTGGTCGAGAAAAAGTAACTACTCATACTGATAAAAAAGAAATAAACGTACCATGGTACGTTTATACAATTGTTAGC
>CAZTLZ010000293.1:0-2764 GCA_964614665.1 uncultured Maribacter sp. | reverse complement strand
CAGTTACTGTTTTAACGGTGAGCTTTCAGGCTATACGTGCTGCAAAACAAAATCCAGTAAAAAGTCTGCGGACAGAATAATTTTTTAGATAAGGGATATCGGAATTGAGATAAAAGAATGAAAGTATACCAGTAAATAAAAATCGAAACAAACCAGAATCCGTCCCCCCTTGGGAGGGGCTATAGGAGGACAAAAAACGAGAATCATGTTTAAAAACTATCTGAAAATCGCATGGCGGAATATAATCCGAAGGAAAGGTCATGCCGTCATTAATATTGGTGGATTGGCTGTAGGGATGGCAGTATGTCTGATTATATTTATTATCATTCAGTTTGAATTGAGTTTTGATGGGTACCATCAAAAGAAAGACCGTATTTATCGCGTATTGACCGAGTTTCATCATGAAAATGTACCAGAACCCTTTACCGGTTATGGAGTGCCTTATGCGTTGCCTAGTGAATTAAAGGCCGCCATGCCCCAAATTGAAAAGTCATCGGTTATTTTTTCGGCAAATAACACTCAGTTTCAGGTATTGGACGAAAGTGGAAATAGTGTCAAAAAGTTCAAAGAAGAAGATGGTGTTTTATTTACCGAACCCGAATTGTTTGGAATTTTTGATTTTGAATGGCTGGCCGGTAGTCCAGCATCACTTAAGGAGCCTAACCACGTTGTGCTTAGTAGGGAGACCGCCGAGAGGTATTTTGGAGATTGGGAAATGGCAATGGGTAAATCTATCAAGGCGAACAATTCCGAATTAGTTGAAGTTACAGGCGTTCTTGAGAACGTTCCGGCCAACTCCGACCTTCAGTTTAAAATTGTAATTTCTTATGGTACGGGTGGTACTTCTCAGTTGGCAGCCTCGGATGATTGGGAGAGTATAAATGGCAATTTTGGGTGTTACGTACTCTTACCGTCAAATGTTTCAGAATCTTGGGCCAATACCCAATTAGACTTACTTTCCAAAGAAAAAAGACCAGATGAGAGTGAAAATACCCAAATATTGCAATCCTTGGCGGAAGTTCATTTTGATACGCAATCTGGTAATTTCAGTCACAAGAGTATCAGTTTTGAAATGATGAATGTATTATGGATCGTTGCGGGTTTCATTCTTTTGATAGCATGTGTCAATTTCATTAATTTGTCAACGGCACAAACGGTAAATCGATCCAAGGAAATCGGTATTAGAAAAGTTTTAGGTAGTAATAGAACACATTTGAAATTGCAGTTCTTGATCGAAACTTTTTTGATCGTGCTATTGTCTTCTATAATAGCTGTGGCAATAATCGTTTTCTCCCTTGGTTATGTGAGCGGGCTTCTTGATCTGTCCCTTGACACCAACTTGATAAATTGGACCCAGCTAATGATTTTCCTAACGTTTATGACTCTTGTGGTTACGTTGCTGGCCGGGTTTTACCCTTCTGTTGTACTCGCAAGGTATAAAGCGATAGAGGCCCTGAAAAGTAAGGTTGCCAAAGCAGGTTCGGGGAGTATTTCACTGCGTAGAAGTCTATTAGTCTTTCAATTCGCCGTAACCCAAGCTCTGATAATCGCTACTATAATCATAGTAAGACAGATGGATTTTTTTACGAGCCAACCTATTGGTTTTGAAAAAGAAGCTGTGGTAAATATAAGCCTTCCTAGAGATAGTGTTGCTCGAACAAAATGGAATTATTTACGGAATGAATTAGTAGCAATAAACGGAATTAAAAACGTCAGTTATAGTTCCAACACTCCTCAGGATGGAAATAACCATTGGACCGATTTCACATATAACAAGGCAACAGAAGGCACCGATTTTTATTCTGTTATGAAGGCAGCCGACCATGAATATATTGATACGTATAAGATACCGTTGGTAGCTGGTAGAAATATAAAGTCCCTAGAAAATAGCACGGAATTTTTAGTCAATGAGACCTTGCTTAAAAAATTGGGAGTACATGATCATGAGGAAGCATTGAACAAGGAAATCGATTTATGGGGTGGAGCAATAAAGGGTCTGATTGTTGGGGTTATGAAAGATTTTCAAGATAGATCGTTTAGAGAGGAAATCGCACCTGTTATGTTGGTATCCGGAGAAGATATGTATAGTCAGGTAGGGGTGAAATTGGAAACAAACGAAACGATGGAAACGCTTGTGAGCGTTGAAAAAGTTTGGAACCAAATTTTTCCAAGTTATGTTTTTGAATATCGATTTCTTGATGATAAGATAGAAGGGTATTATGAACATGAAAAACGGATATCCCAATTGTATCAATTATCTGCTGGAATTGCAATTTTTCTGAGCTGTCTAGGTCTTTTTGGCCTGGCATCCTTTATGATCATGCAACGAACCAAAGAGGCGGGTATTCGAAAAGTACTTGGAGCTACTATGAACAATATAGTATACCTGTTCTCGAAAGAATTCATAGTGTTGATTGTAATAGCTTTTGGTATCGCAGCACCCATAGCAGGTTATTTTATGAATATATGGTTAGAAGAATATGCCTATCGATTGGATATCACTTGGGGCGTTTTTGCACTTGGAGGAGTGATGACCATGTTAATAGCAATGATTACCGTTGGGTATCAGGCAATTAAAGCTGCTAGGCAAAATCCGGTTAAAAGCCTTAGAACAGAATAAAACATCAATTTAAAAAACGAAAATCATGTTTAAAAACTATTTAAAAATCGCATGGAGAAGCCTGAAAAAGCAACCCTTTTTCACCTTCTTGAACACCTTTGGCCTTGCTATTGGCATGGCGGGTGGACTTTTAATCTCATTATA
>CAZTLZ010000292.1:0-2770 GCA_964614665.1 uncultured Maribacter sp. | reverse complement strand
TTTATCCCTTTCAAAAGTATTCTCTGGCCTGGCCATTTTTATAGGCTGTTTAGGCTTATATGGATTGATTTTGTTTTTTGTGAACCAACGCACCAAAGAAATCGGAATTCGAAAAGTATTGGGGAGCAATACAATCAGCATTTTGACTTTGTTCTCCTTGGATTTTCTAAAACTAGTGCTAATCGCAGGGGTGGTTGCCACTCCGATGACCTGGTATTTTATGAACAGATGGTTAGAAGGATACACCTATAGAACGGAAATTCATTGGTGGTACTTTTTAATCGCTATTGCAGCGATTATGATGATAACACTACTGACCATAAGTTACCAAACCCTTAAAGCAGCATTGGCCAACCCAATAAGAAGTTTACGTACCGAATAACAAAAAACCAATAGTCATGTTCAAGAATTATATAAAAATCGCTTGGCGAAACCTTGCAAAAAACAAGGGATATACTATTATCAATGTAGGTGGGTTGGCCTTGGGTATGGCTGTTGCCTTGATTATTGGTCTTTGGATCAATGACGAGCTTTCATATAACAGCTATTTTACCAAAAAGAATAAGATTGCCCAAGTATATCAATCGTGGACTATGAATGGGAATACGGGAACCTTCCGTGCTATTCCCCTAGCGTTGGAACCCGCCCTACGTGAGGAGTATGGTGACAATTTTAAATATTTGGTGATGTCATCATGGCAACAGCAGCAATATCTAGAGTATAAGGAAAACAATATTGCCCGTAATGGTAATTTTATGCAGCAGAAGGCCCCTTATCTCTTTGATCTTAAGATTTTAAAAGGGGAAAAGGACGGGCTACGGGAAATAAATTCCATAATGTTGAATGAGTCTACCGCCAATGCCCTTTTTGGTAATGAGGATCCAATTGGCAAGGTCGTTAAGGTAAACAGCGAACATACCATGTCGGTCACTGCGGTCTATGAAGATCTTCCCTATAACACCAACTTTAAGGATATGGCCTTTCTACTGCCTTGGGAGGTGTATGCCCAAAGGGAATGGATTAAAAACGCTAGGGACAGTTGGAGCAACAATTCCTTTCAACTTTTTGTGCAGATAGCGAATAATACCACTATGCAGGGTGTCACCAAGTCCATCATAGATGTTAAAAAGAACGCCGATGAGGACGAAGCACAATTTAATCCCCGTATTTTTTTATTTCCCATGAGCGATTGGTACCTACGAAGCAATTTTACCCAAGGCAAACAAGTAGGTGGCCGCATTAAATATGTATGGCTTTTTGGTGTCATAGGAGCTTTTGTGCTGTTGTTGGCATGCATTAATTTTATGAACCTTAGTACGGCGCGTTCCGAAAAACGGGCAAAAGAAGTGGGTATACGAAAATCCATTGGTTCACAGCGATTGCAATTGATCTATCAATTTTTAAGCGAATCTTTTTTAGTGACACTTTTTGCCTATGTAGTGGCCATACTGATCGTAGTAATCTCATTGAACGGGTTTAACGAATTGGCAAGAAAGCAAATGGAATTCCCTTGGGGGAATGTATGGTTTTGGGTGGTTTCTTCAGCTTTTATTGTGTTTACGTCCCTTTTGGCGGGAAGTTACCCAGCATTGTACCTTTCTTCCTTCAATCCGGTCACGGTTTTAAAGGGCACTTTTAAGGCAGGGCGTTATGCCAGCTTGCCCAGAAAAATATTGGTGGTCGTACAGTTTACCGTTTCGGTGGCCTTTATTATCGGTACCGTTATCGTGATGCAACAGATCAACCATGCCAAAAACCGTCCCGTAGGGTATAACAAGGAGGGATTGGTACAAATACCAACATTTAGCAATGATTTTAGCGGTAAGACGGATTTGATGCGTAGCGAGTTCATCAATTCAGGAGCGGTGGTGAATATGGCCACTTCCAGTGCGGCTACCACTGAAATTAGGTCTAACCTTAGTGGGTATACCTGGGAAGGTAAACCAGATGATTTTCAAGAAGATTTTGCTTATACCGAGGTTTCTCCCGAATACGCCAAGACCTTGGGTTTGAAAATTGTACATGGGCGGGATTTTTCAAGGGATATGCCTACAGATTCATTGGCTATTCTCATCAATGAGACGACGGTAAAGTATATGGGGCTTGAAAACCCCGTAGGTACGATCATTAAGGAAATTGACAGGGAAAATCCTGGTCCTGACCGTAAAATTATCGGGGTGGTACAGGATATGATTGCGCAATCGCCTTACGAACCGGTCAAACAGGGTTGGTACGTATTTGACCGTGATGAAAATAGTAGTTATTACAACCTTAGGTTGAACCCGAATCAAAGTGCCAGTCAAAATATAGCCGTTATCGAACGCGTATTTAAGGAGCATTTTCCCGATATCCCTTTTCAATATGATTTTGTGGATGAGGAGTATGGTAAAAAGTTTGCTTCGGAACAACGGGTAGGTACTTTATCGGGGATCTTTACGGCACTGGCCATTCTCATAAGCTGTTTAGGATTATTCGGATTGACCTCTTTTGTCGCCGAACAACGGACTAAGGAGATTGGGGTGCGAAAGGTATTAGGGGCCTCGGTTTTCAATGTATGGAACATGCTTTCACAAGACTTTTTAAAGTTGATCATTATCTCTTGTTTTATAGCCATGCCCATTGCCTATTATGTAATGAACGGATGGTTGCAAGAATACCCGTACCGTATCATTTTAAAATGGTGGATTTTCGCCTTAGCAATGGTCGGTGCCATGGCAGTTACTGTTTTAACGGTGAGCTTTCAGGCTATACGTGCTGCAAAACAAAATCC
>CAZTLZ010000291.1:0-2799 GCA_964614665.1 uncultured Maribacter sp. | reverse complement strand
TCTGGCAGGAGATGGTCAAAATTTAATCCCTCCGTCCCCTTTAAATTACCGTCCCCTTTAAATTAAATTCCTTTAATTTTTGTTATATATATTTTTTCTCTAGATAGTTACCAATCTCCTTAACTATACTTTCAGATTCGGGAGATAATGCCGTAACAGTAAAACCTGACCAAATATCCCAATCAATACCGACACATTTACCATCGTATTCATATTGTTGAAACTGCTCTTCGACAGTCGAAGTTAAAACAGATACTTTGGTCAACTTAAATTTCCTTTTAAGTCTCCACGCAACAAATTTATATGCTAATGCTGGCATGTTTTCAATGCCAACTGTTAATCTATTAGTATCATCTCTATATCTAACGAACTTCACATTTTTTCCTTATTTAGAAAAAAATATCTTAAACAATTCAACCAATGAGCTATTTGGTCTAACTGCACTATCAGATATCTCTTCCCAACTTTTACCTTGTTTTCTTAAATATTGCCACGTAGGCCCCCATTTATCACCATATTTATCAACATTTCTTTTAAAAGCAGCTTGTCTAGTTTTAGGATCAGTTACATCCTTAAATAATCTACCTATTGCTCGCCTTTTATTGCTTAGGGTCTTAGCAATTTCTTCATTAGTATTACCGTTTCTTTTCATTTGAGAGCGAATTTTATTTAAGCCTTTCACTCTTTTTGCATACTGCGAACGTATAATAGCTGTTCGCCCTAAACTCACTAAAGTTTTCAATTTTCCATTAGTAACTCTAAAAACTGAGGTAAAGGCATTTACCGACGCAATTTTTACCGATGCTGCAATTTCACCTAAACTTAAACGACCACTAGGGTCTATATATCTAATAGGATCAGCATTAGCATACAAATACTTATGCAAAGTAATTGGATTCTGATCACGCCCCATCCATGTATCCATCTGCGTAAACCGCCCAACACCCTGATCGTAATACCTAGCCCTTAAATAGTAATTATCCAGATTTGAGTCGTACTGCTCCCCGGTAAACAAATAAGTATTCCCAGTAGTCCCCGTTTTATTTAAAGTCTCTCCAAACGCCTCATAATCATAACTATCAGTGTTTGCGCCCATCTCATCCGTCAACAATCGAGTCGAACCCAAACCATCATAATGATAAGTAAAGCTCTGCCCTGCTCGGCTCTGCGTTATTAAATCATCGCCATAAGTATAGCTAGTTTGTGCGGTTGCGGTATTATCGAGCTCCGCAATCACCTGGGCGTAATCCCGGTTCTGATCTACCAGGAAGTTTATCGTCTGGCCATTTTCAGTTTTAGCCATACGGATACCATCAATATTGTATTGATAGCTGGCGGTTACGTTCTGGTTATCCATCGCTACCAGTTTATCTTTACTGCTATAACTGTAGCTGGTAGTGAAACCGGCAACGGTTTTACCTAAAGTGTTACCGTTATCATCATAGCTATAGCTGGTATCCCCCTGAACACTTATACGATCATTGTTATCGTAGCTGTAGCTGGTTAACACGCCATCGACGGTTTCGGTTAAACGATTCCCAACCTCATCATACGTATAAGCTGCACTGTAGTTACCATTAACCGAATCCGTAATAGTTTCACCAGTTAAACGATCAAGCGCATCATAGCTGTAATCCGTAACACGTCCACTGCTCTCGGCAATCTGTGTACGACGACCACTGTCACTTAATGTGTAACTAAACGCTTTGATTAAACCGCCAGTGGTATTGTAATGACTCACTTCTGTTAATCGATTCATCGTATCGTAGGTATATACCGTGCTGGTGCCATTGGCATAGCTGATACTTTCACGGTTACCATTCAAATCATAACCGTAGCTAGTCACCTTCAAGTCAGCATCGGTCACTGTGGCAAGTCGGTTGAGCTCATCATAGCTTGATGTCTCAATACGCGTTGTCAGATCCTGATAGGTAACTTTTAGTTGTGTTTTATTACCTGCGGCATCGTAGCTGTATTCCAGCACTTCACCTGAAGGTTTGGTTTCCTGTATCAGTCGGTTAAAGACATCGTAGACATAAGTCCAGGTGCCTTGTGCACTGGTGGCTGATAAGCGATTACCATTATTGTCATAGCTAAAGCTTTCGGTGCTGCCATCATCATAGGTAATCAACGTCACGCGATTATTGCTGTCATAATCGTAGCTTGTTACCTGACCATTGAAGTCGGTTCGGGTTTTCACATTACCGACGGCATCATAAGTAAAGGTTTCTACCTGCCCCATGGGAAGGGTACGGGTCAGTACACGACCCGTATCATCATAGGTCCAGGCGGTGGTACGATTTTTGGCATCAGTTTGTGTGCGCTTATTACCCTGCTCGTCATAACTGTATGTTGTTTCCTGTAACAGGTTATCAATCACCTTGATAAGACGACCGGCACCATCGTATGCATATTGGGTGGTTTTTCCTGCCTGATCGGTGTCACTAATCTTGCGTCCACGCACATCGTACTCGGTGCTGGTGAATGTTGTATCCGGGTAAATCGTTTTAACTAAACGATCTTCCAGATCGTATTCATAGGTATACGTTTCACCTTTGGCATCGATCATTTGTGTACGGTTACCGTGTTTGTCGTAGACGTACTGCGTGCGTTGCAGTAATGCATTGAGTACTTCAGTCTGGCGACCAGCATTATCGTAGGTGTATTCGGTGCGATTGCCTAACGCATCGATATTCGCCGTCATGCGCCCTGCTCTATCGTATTCATTGCGCGTAAAGCTTAGGTCGTCAAAGGTCGTTTTAACCAAACGATTAGCTGCATCGTATTCATTAAGGGTTT
>CAZTLZ010000290.1:0-2817 GCA_964614665.1 uncultured Maribacter sp. | reverse complement strand
AAGCATTAAAAGAGAAGCAGGTAAAGCGAATCATCTTAACAAGGCCTGCGGTAGAGGCTGGTGAGAACCTTGGATTTCTCCCCGGTGATTTAAAAGAAAAGTTGGATCCCTACATGCAACCATTATATGATGCCTTGCGTGACATGATCGCACCAGAGAAATTGGTACATTTTATTGAAAATGGAACGATACAAATAGCACCAATGGCATTTATGCGGGGCCGAACATTGGACAATGCCTTTGTTATCTTGGACGAGGCTCAAAATACCACGCATGCCCAAATGAAAATGTTCCTAACCCGTATGGGTAAGAACGCAAAATTTTTAATCACTGGTGACCCGGGTCAAATCGATTTGCCAAGGAGGGTGATTTCAGGTTTAAAAGAGGCCATTCTTGTGCTTCAGAACACCGATGGTATTAAAATCATTCATTTAGACGATAAAGATGTCATTCGCCACAAGCTGGTTAAAAAAGTGATTGAAGCTTATAAAAGTATAGAACATCAGAATTGATTCAATGAACCAAACGATTACCGATACCAATTTCAATTTCCCTGGTCAAAAAAGTATCTATAAAGGAAAAGTACGGGAAGTTTATGCACTTGAGAACGACCTGTTGGTGATGGTGGCAACCGACCGACTTTCTGCTTTTGATGTTGTAATGCCAAAGGGCATTCCATATAAAGGCCAGATTCTTAATCAAATAGCAACCAAAATGATGGCGGCTACTGAAGATATTGTTCCGAATTGGTTAACTGCCACACCTGACGCGAATGTTGCCGTAGGCCATGCCTGCGAACCTTTCAAGGTTGAAATGGTCATTCGGGGGTATATGTCCGGTCACGCTGCTCGTGAATATAAAGCAGGACGTAGAATGCTCTGTGGAGTTCCCATGCCAGATGGAATGAAAGAAAACGATAAGTTTTCAGAACCTATTATCACGCCAGCTACAAAAGCTGAAAAAGGAGACCATGATGAAGATATTTCTCGTGAGGATATTTTGAAAAGAGGAATTGTTTCTGAAGAGGATTATTCGGTATTGGAGAAGTATACCTACGCCTTGTTTCAAAGAGGAACTGAAATCGCTGCTGAAAGGGGATTGATTTTGGTAGATACCAAATACGAATTCGGGAAGACCAAAGAGGGCAAAATCGTTCTTATTGACGAGATTCATACGCCAGATTCATCTCGATATTTTTATGCCGAAGGCTATCAAGAACGACAGGATAAGGGAGAGGCCCAAAAGCAATTATCCAAAGAGTTTGTGCGTCAGTGGCTGATTCAAAATGGTTTTCAAGGATTGGAAGGCCAAAATGTGCCGCACATGTCGGATGAATACATTGAAAGTGTTTCCGAGCGTTACATTGAGCTTTATGAGAATATTACTGGTGAAACATTCCAGAAAGCGGATATTTCCAATATTCAGAGGCGTATCGAAGAAAATGTCTTAGACTATTTGGAACAGTTATAATGTTATTTAGGGTCTAGGGTCATTACGTAGTCATAGCTTTCATTAAGATAGTTTGCTAAAATGTCTAAATCACCCCACATTCGTTCAGGGATTAAAATATATCCCTTCATCACAGCTCCATAAGACTTGTAGATTGTCGTAGGAAGTTCTTCCATATACTTTTGTTGGACCGTTTTTGCAAACCGAATACCAATTTCACAGTCTTTGTTGAAGAGGGAAAACATATAGCCATTAGCAGAAGTATAGGGCATGGTTTTGCCTTTGCGTTTAAACCTTGAACACTTGGCCACCAAAGCATCATACACCTTCAATTTTTCTTCTCTCATGATGAATGGTATTTATAAATACTCCTATTCTACCTTCTTGACGACTACATAAAAATTTCTATCCACTTTTAGGGTAGAGAGATCCCCATCGATTTCTTCAGATTTACTTTCGGTACTAGGGTGGATCCATTCCGATTTTTCCCCAATTTGAACTTTGATCGGCATTTTGAAACCATCAACTACATTCGCATAGCGGAAATGAATTGAACTTCCATCAACCTGATATTCAAAAACTGGAATATCGGTGGTTCGTAAATATTGGTCAAAGATTTTTGACAAATCCATTCCCGACTTCTCGGAAACATAGTCTTCAATTTGTTTTGTGGTCACTGTTTGATGATAAAAATCTTTGTTCAATCCTCTCAGTATATTTCTCCACTTCTCATCATCATTGACCAACTGGCGTATGGTATGTAACATATTGGAGCCTTTATAGTACATGTCACCACTGCCCGAATTATTCACATTGTACGCACCGATCACAGGTTTGTCGTTGTTAATATTTTGACGCAGCCCAATGACATAATCTTCTGCGGCCTCCTTGCCATAATGATAGTTTAAAAAGATGTTTTCGGAATAAGAGGTAAAACCTTCGTGTATCCACATGTCTGCCATGTCTTTATAGGTAATGTTATTGGCAAACCACTCATGCCCGGCCTCGTGAATAATTATAAAATCGAATTTAAGTCCCCAACCCGTACCAGAAAGGTCCCTTCCTAAATATCCCTTTTTCCACTGATTACCATATGTGGTAGAGCTTTGGTGCTCCATACCCAAATAGGGTACTTGTACCAGTTTGAAGCTGTCTTCGTAAAAGGGATAGGGGCCAAACCAATGTTCAAATGCCTCCATCATGGGGATGGCATCCTTGAAATGTTCCATAGCCTTTTCTAGATCATCACGTAGTACGTAATAGTCCATATCTAAAATGCCCTTTTCTCCCTCAAATTTTTCTCCGAAGTGAACATAGTCTCCAATATTTACATTCACACCATAGTTGTTGATGGGGTTTGAAACGAAC
>CAZTLZ010000289.1:0-2823 GCA_964614665.1 uncultured Maribacter sp. | reverse complement strand
TCCAAGGAAAAGATTTTATCCTTAAAGTTTCTAAAGTACCCTAGGGCATACTGATTCGATAGTTGGGGTTTTATATATTTTCCACTAGGAGTCCAAACATCCAAAGGCGTGGCCGAAGAAGTATTCGATAATAAGTGAATATATTGGGCAGCCCTTGAGAATCCTGCCTTTAAAGAAGAGTTTTCATTCAGGGAATATGCCAAGGAAACGCGAGGTTCAAAATTACCGAAGGTCGCTATGGCCTCATCTTTTTTATAATCGGTCTCCCCTATTTCGGTACCCCGTTCATAAATGCCCAAAGCGGAATTGTACACCACAGGCTGGCCATTTTCATAGTCTACCATGGGCTGACCTCCCAATCTTGAGAAACCGCTGTAGCGTAGCCCATATTGAGCGGTAAGCTTATCGGTGAGTTTGTGTTCTGCATTCACATATACCCCACTTTCAAAAGCTTTCTTACGGTCAAGGGACATTGCATTTACCGATGACGTCTCTGTAGTTGGCCTGATTTGCCCTGGGTCAAAATCGTAGTAAATACCACTTGCCCCAAAATCCAGTTTGAATTTGTCATTGAAATAGTATTTTAAATCATACTTAAGGTTGTAATTATTGATCGATGATACCCAATCAAACCCCGCAACCGTAATACCTAGGTCATAATCATACTTACTGACAATGGCCGATAGGTTTGAAAATAGACGGTCATTAAAAATATGGTTCCATCGTAGGTTACCGGAAGAGTTGCCGTAACTACTATCGAAACTATCCCCTATTTTGAAGGAATCCCTACCAAAATACCCCGATAGAAAAAGTTTGTTGCTGGGGTTAAGGCTGTAGTTGGCCTTTAAGTTGAGATCATAAAAACTTGCGCTATTCTTCTCCCCGGCAGCCTTTAATAAAAGATCGGCGTACGAGCGTCGCCCAGCAACGATGAACGACCCTTTTTTGTTGAATAAAGGACCTTCTAATGCGAGTCGACTCGAAATAATACCGATACCGCCAGTACCCGCAAATCGCTTACTGTTACCATCTTTTTGCCGCACATCAAGCACCGAAGATACGCGACCACCAAAACGTGCAGGAATGCCACCTTTGTACAATTTCATATCTTTTATAGCATCGGCATTGAATACAGAAAAGAACCCGAACATATGCGACGTATTATAAATAATAGCCTCATCAAGCAAGACCAGGTTTTGATCACCTGCCCCTCCCCTGACATGAAAACCACCGCCGCCTTCTCCATTACTGGTCACCCCAGGCAACATCTGTAATGATTTTAGAATATCGACCTCCCCCAACACCACGGGCATTTGCTTTACGGTGGCAATGTTCATTTTAGCTACGCTCATCTCCGGTTTTCTGAGTAGGGCACGCTCAGGTTCGTCGGCAGTGACGACCACTTCCTCCAATTCGGTGGAAAATTCAGCAATTTCAAAATCAAGCTTTTGATTCGTATCTAGATTTATTTCTTGATTGATTTCATCAAAACCCAAATAGGATACATTCAGCGTGTACGCCCCTTTTGGAGCGGTCAATGAATAAAAACCATATTCATTGGTAATCACGCCGATGCTGGTACCCTTTAAAAACACGGAGGCACCAAAAAGGGTTTCCCCATTGCTTTTATCGGTGATGGTACCACTAAGGGTATAATCACTTTGGCCAAAGGCTGAAGAACTGAAGACCAGGAGGCAAAAGCCAAAGGCCAAAAGTTTTAAAATTTTCGATTGTTTTCTCATTGATTCTTGTTTTGATTGACTGTCGTCTTAACTATTATGCCCTTATAGACACTTCAAAAAAAGGAGGGTTGCATGTGGTGTGAAAATTTGTATTATAATGCCAGGGTTGGCGACAGAACTACTTGGAGAAGCAAGTTATTTTCACTGACTATGGTCAAGAAAAGATTGAGTCGTGTCTGTAAGTATTTCCGACCGTAAAATGTGAATAACTACGGAGAAGTCGGCTTTTTCTAACACTATTGAAATGTTAACTTTGGGGTACACCTAAAAAAGAAATAAGCGTACCATGGTACGTTTATACAATTGTTACCCAACATTTTGAATGAACATTTTTAATAGAAAGACAAAGCAGAAACATATTCAACAGTTTGAGTATAATATTGCCGAACTATTAAAGTCTGAATTACCCCAATTAAAAAAGGCACTTGATATGTCAAAAATTGAGGGTATTTATTTTGCGCATAAACCAAAAGGAATCTCCATTATACATAGTTATTCTGAAAAAGATTTTGCAGAAATCAATCGAAATGGTAAGTCAAGTTTTGTTTTAAATGGTATTTCCGTTTGGAATAAAGAATTAAAAAGTTTTGAAGCAATTTCATTAAGCTACTTAAACAATACTATTTCTTGGTTTGCAGTTCAGAACCCAGAACGTTTTCATAAAACATTCGATTTGAGCCAACTTAAAAAAGGGCAAATCAAACTGGAGCAAAAAGAAATCAAGAATTCCGATAAAGAAAAAGTTGAAAAACTTCTAAAGTCTTTATCTAAGAAACAACTTGGACTTCTGGAATTGGAACATACTTTTGAAATGGAGCTTGATGAAAAACTGTTCTATCCGATTTTGAATATGGAAGACGGAAATTATATTGCTGTGGACAACAAAGGAAAAGTATATAGGCTAAACCATGACCATGAAGAAGAGGTCAGGTTAATAGCAAATAATCCCAGAGACTTCTTCGATATCTATAATGGACAAAAAAGTGAACTGGAAAAAATCATGTACGACTAAAAACGTTTGGTAAAAACAGTTTGTAAATGGACAACTCACTCAAACGCAACTGTTGTGTTGATGGACTTG
>CAZTLZ010000288.1:0-2865 GCA_964614665.1 uncultured Maribacter sp. | reverse complement strand
TTTGCAGCCTGATTGAAAATCAGTCAGATACATAATAATCATTTACAATAATATTAGCATGTACTTAACAAAGGAAGTAAAAGCCGACATCTTTAAGAAACACGGCGGAAAAGCGGAGAACACAGGTTCTACCGAAGGACAGATTGCATTGTTTACACATCGGATCAATCACCTAACCGGTCACTTGAAAAAAAACCATAAAGATTTCAACACCGAGCGCTCATTGGTAAAATTGGTGGGTAAAAGAAGAAGTTTACTCGATTATTTGAAGAAGAAAGATATTGTAAAATATCGTGAGCTTATCAAAGAATTGAACATAAGAAAGTAATATCAATAGGGGCTGAAGAATTTCAGCCCCTATTTTATATGAAGTCCTTGCTGAATTCTAGTAAGGCAAAATTAAAAGCTGCACACAGTTTTTCATTGGTCAACACAACACACACAACAACTCCGACCAGAGAAAATGGCGGAGAGACCATTGTTTAACAAAATCCCGAAATTAGAATCGGGTAAAAATCAAATTTATGATTCCAAAAGTATTTAAAGAGGTCATAGACCTTGGTGACGGTAGGGAAATTTCTATCGAAACCGGCAAATTGGCGAAGCAGGCCCATGGTTCTGTTGTTGTTCAATCAGGAAAATGTATGCTATTATGTACAGTAGTTTCCAACTACAAACAAAGTGATGTGGATTTTCTTCCATTAACCGTTGATTACCGTGAAAAGTTCGCTGCGGCCGGTCGTTACCCAGGTGGTTTCTTCAAAAGGGAGGCTAGACCAAGTGATGGCGAAGTATTGACTATGCGACTGGTGGATCGGGTATTACGTCCACTTTTCCCGAAAGATTATCACTCTGAAACCCAAGTGATGATCCAATTGATGTCTCATGACGAAGAAGTTATGCCTGATGCAATGGCCGGACTGGCTGCATCTGCTGCAATTCAGTTATCCGATTTTCCGTTTGAATGTCCTATTTCCGAAGCTCGTGTAGCTCGTGTTGATGGTAAATTCATTATTAATCCGACTCGTGCACAATTGGCAGAATCTGATATCGATATGATGATCGGAGCTTCCGCTGATTCCGTTATGATGGTTGAGGGCGAGATGGATGAAATTTCTGAAGAGGAAATGACAGAGGCTATCAAATTTGCACATGAAGCGATTAAAGTACAATGTGCTGCTCAAGTAAAACTAGCTGAAGCTGTTGGAAAGAAAGAAGTAAGAGAATATGAGGGCGAACCAGAAGATGAAGCGCTACAGAAAAAAATACACGATCTCACCTATGACAAAGTATATGCTATAGCCAAGGCTGGTTCAGCCAAGCACGAAAGAAGTACTGCCTTTGGGGAAATCAAGGATGACGTAAAAGCATCTTTCTCGGATGAAGAACAAGAGGAATACGGTGGAATGATTTCCAAGTATTTCTACAAAGCTGAAAAAGCTGCCGTTCGTGACCTTACTTTGAATGAAGGTTTACGTTTAGATGGTCGCAAGACCGATGAGATTCGTCCTATTTGGTGTGAAATCGATTATTTACCATCAACCCACGGTTCTGCTATTTTCACAAGAGGGGAAACACAAGCTTTGGCAACCGTAACTTTAGGAACGTCTAGAGATGCAAATAAAATAGACATGCCATCTTATGAAGGTGAAGAGAATTTCTATTTGCACTATAACTTCCCTCCTTTTTCAACAGGAGAAGCAAGACCTATCCGCGGAACATCCCGTAGAGAAGTTGGTCATGGTAACTTGGCACAACGTGCATTAAAAGGAATGGTTCCTGAAGACTGCCCTTATACTGTTCGTGTGGTTTCTGAAGTATTGGAATCTAACGGTTCTTCTTCTATGGCAACCGTTTGTTCTGGTACAATGGCTATGATGGATGCTGGGGTTCAGTTGAAAAAACCAGTCTCTGGAATTGCTATGGGATTGATCTCAGACGCGGATTCTGGAAACTATGCCGTTCTTTCCGATATCTTAGGAGATGAAGACCATTTGGGTGATATGGACTTTAAGGTAACTGGTACGGCCGATGGAATTACCGCTTGTCAAATGGATATCAAAGTCAAAGGGTTATCCTATGAAATTCTGGTAAATGCATTGAAGCAAGCTAGAGATGGTCGCTTACACATTCTAACTAAATTGACAGATACCATTGCAGCACCTAATGCAGATGTGAAACCACATTCACCAAAAATGGTAACACGTACTATTCCTAATGAATTCATTGGTGCCCTTATAGGTCCTGGTGGAAAGGTTATTCAGGAACTTCAGAAAGAAACAGGTACGACCATCGTCATCAATGAAGACCCTGTAACTGAAGAGGGAATCGTTGAGATTTTAGGCACCGATCAAGACGGAATCAATGCCGTATTGGCAAAAATCGATTCTTTGATGTTCAAACCTCAGATGAACGAAACCTATCAGGTGAAGGTAATCAAGATGTTAGATTTTGGTGCTGTTGTAGAATATCTTGACGCTCCGGGCAATGAAACATTATTACACGTTTCTGAGTTAGCATGGGAACGTACGGAAAATGTATCGGATGTCGTAAATATGGGTGATGAGTTTGAAGTGAAGTACCTAGGTACAGATCCGAGAACGCGAAAAGAAAAAGTTTCGCGAAAAGCCTTATTGGAAAAACCTGAAGGGTACAAAGAAAGACCACCACGTAGAAACAACGACCGTGATCGCCGAAATGATCGCAATAGAGATCGTAAACCTAGAAGGGATTAAGATCAATAAATACTTTTGAAAAGGCCTCGATATTAATATCGAGGCCTTTTTTCTGCAGTTTAACGGAAAAACAAACTTTTTTTCACCCTTTTGTAACTTTTCTGTCTTTTTTACGTATAAGTATATGCAG
>CAZTLZ010000287.1:0-2887 GCA_964614665.1 uncultured Maribacter sp. | reverse complement strand
CATGGAAAAATGACCATGCGCCATAGAGGTGGAGGTCATAAAAGAAGATATCGTGTTATCGATTTCAAAAGGGATAAGCAGGATGTTGCGGCAACTGTTAAATCAATCCAATATGATCCGAACAGAACGGCGTTTATAGCTTTGTTGGAATATGCTGACGGTGAGAAAAGGTATGTTATTGCTCAAAACGGACTTCAAGTGGATCAAAAGGTGTCTTCTGGAAAGACAGCTGCCCCTGAAATCGGAAATGCACTTCCTTTGAGTGAAATTCCTTTGGGAACCATTATTTCATGTATTGAGTTGCGTCCTGGACAAGGAGCGGTGATGGCTAGAAGTGCCGGAACTTTTGCTCAATTGATGGCGAAGGAGGGCAAGTTTGCTACGGTAAAAATGCCATCTGGAGAAACAAGGTTGATTTTATCAGGGTGTATGGCGACAATTGGAGCTGTTTCGAATTCGGATCATCAATTATTAGTTTCTGGTAAAGCCGGAAGAAGTAGATGGTTGGGTAGAAGACCGAGAACAAGGCCAGTGGCAATGAACCCTGTTGATCACCCCATGGGTGGTGGTGAAGGTCGAGCTTCTGGTGGGCATCCAAGGTCTAAAAACGGTATTCCGGCCAAGGGTTATAGAACTCGTCAGAAAACAAAGAGCACCAACAAGTATATTTTAGAACGTAGAAAGAAATAAAAGAAAAGAAAAATGGCACGTTCACTAAAAAAAGGACCTTACGTTCACTATAGTTTGGATAAGAAAATCCAACAAAACGCATCTTCTGGAAAGAAGTCGGTTATAAAGACATGGTCAAGAGCATCTATGATAACACCTGATTTTGTAGGTCTTACGATAGCGGTTCATAATGGAAGACAATTTGTTCCCGTATTCGTTACTGAGAATATGGTGGGGCATAAACTAGGTGAATTTTCTCCAACACGATCTTTTAGAGGTCATGCAGGGGCAAAGAACAAAGGTAAAAAGTAAGCTATGGGAGTTCGAAAAAAACAAATGGCCGAAAGAATAAAGGCTGAAAAGAAGCAATTGGCGTTCGCTAAATTGAACAATTGCCCAACTTCCCCTAGAAAAATGCGACTTGTCGCTGATTTGATTAGAGGTGTTGAAGCTGAAAAGGCCTTGGCTATTTTAAGATTCAATCAAAAAGAAGCCTCACGAAGATTGGAGAAATTATTGCTTTCGGCTATATCAAATTGGCAAGCCAAAAATGAGGATTTGAATGTAGAGGATGCTGATCTTTTTGTCAAAGAGATTAGAGTTGATAGTGGCATGATGTTGAAAAGATTGCGACCTGCTCCTCAAGGAAGGGCACATAGAATTAGAAAACGTTCAAACCATGTTACTTTGGTTTTGGGATCTAACAATAATATAGAAAGCTAGAATGGGACAGAAAACAAATCCAATAGGAAATCGTCTTGGAATTATCAGAGGATGGGAGTCTAACTGGTACGGCGGTAATGATTATGGTGATAAGCTAGCTGAAGATAGTAAAATACGTAAGTATATTCATGCACGTTTATCGAAGGCAAGTGTGTCTAGGGTTATCATCGAGCGTACTTTGAAATTGATTACGGTAACCGTTACAACGGCAAGACCTGGGATTATCATTGGTAAAGGTGGTCAAGAAGTGGATAAGCTTAAAGAAGAGCTTAAGAAAATTACCGGCAAAGAGGTTCAAATAAATATTTACGAAATAAAGAGACCTGAAGTTGACGCTAATTTGGTAGCTGCCAGTGTTGCGAGACAGATTGAAAGTAGAATATCTTTCAGAAGAGCGATTAAAATGGCGGTTGCAGCTGCAATGCGAATGAACGCAGAGGGTATAAAGATTCAAATATCAGGACGTTTGAATGGTGCTGAGATGGCACGTTCTGAATCGTATAAAGATGGGCGTATTCCATTGTCTACTTTTCGTGCAGATATTGATTATGCGTTGCATGAGGCACAAACGACCTACGGGAAGTTAGGAATCAAAGTTTGGATAATGAAGGGAGAAGTATACGGGAAGAGAGAACTTTCACCACTAGTTGGTATGACCAAAGGCGGTGGTGATAAGGGAGGTAAATCTGATCGTGGAGGAAAACAACGTCGTAGAAAGTAATTTTTTAAAGCAGTAGAAAATGTTACAACCGAAAAGAACAAAGTTTCGTAAGATGCAAAAGGGCCGGATGAAAGGTATTTCCGGAAGAGGGCACTTGCTTTCAAATGGTATGTTTGGTTTGAAGTCTTTAGAAACTAGTTTTATTACAGCCCGTCAGATAGAAGCTGCCCGTATTGCGGCAACAAGATATATGAAAAGGGAAGGACAATTATGGATTAAAATATTTCCAGATAAACCTATTACCAAAAAGCCTTTGGAAGTACGTATGGGTAAAGGTAAAGGTGCTCCTGAATATTGGGTAGCCAGGGTTTTGCCTGGAAGAATTATGTTCGAGGTTGCTGGTGTACCAATGGATGTTGCAAAAGAAGCTTTGCGTTTAGCGGCTCAGAAACTTCCTGTGAAAACGAAATTTATTGTTGCTAGAGACTACACCGCTCAAGATTAATTAAGAGGTTATCATGAAAAAACAAGAAATCAAAGAATTGTCGGTTGAAGAACTTAAAGCCAAGTTGGGTGAGTTCAAAAAGCAACATGCTGATTTAAAAATAGCTCATTTTGTTACTCCTTTGGAAAACCCTCTTCAAATTAGAAAGGTTAGAAGAACAGTAGCGAAATTGGCAACGGAATTAACTAATAGGGAAAACCAATAATTGGTTCTGCTTTATGGAAGATAAAAGAAATTTAAGAAAAGAGAGAATCGGTGTTGTTACAAGTAACAAAATGGAGAAATCCATTGTTGTTGCCGAGGTAAAAAGAGTAAAGCACCCTATGTAT
>CAZTLZ010000286.1:0-2923 GCA_964614665.1 uncultured Maribacter sp. | reverse complement strand
AATTTTCATCAGTAAAAGTGTTGTGAAATGAGGCTCTTATTTCCAAGGTATTACCCGACAGAGAAGATATTGTATAGGATGAGGAAATCGGATCAGAAGCTGAACCAGAGGCGCTCACCACTTGAATCCATGTTCCTGATGTACTATTAATCCTGTATTCCAAAGTGAAGTTATCACTACTCTCAAATTCCGCAACATCAAATGCCCCAACATTAGCGTTAAGTGTTACATTTGAAAAAGAGCTTATATCAATGGTGTTGGTAACCCAGATCAGTGGGTTAGATGTGGTCGAACCAAAACTATCAGTGTCTGTTGCAAGAATTGACCCTCCTGAAACGGCGGCCCCTGTAACGGAGTTCCACGCTGCTGTTGATGTTCCGCTGCCATTGCCCGTTATGGTTCCGTCAGTGTAGGAATCAAAATCTTCATTCCATATGGTAGTTTGAGCCAATGAATGGTACCCAAACCCCAAAAACAGAATCAAGAAAAATAACTTTAGTTTCAACTTTTGCATAATCTTAGCTTTCAAAAATATTCCAACAATTACCGATTAATAAATAATTGTTGTGAAATGCTGAATAGTAGAGGGATACACACATGTATATGTTGTGTTTAATCGATTACATTATTGCTTTTTTACATTGAAGTAGCTGTAGAAGGTTTTTGTTCCTAGGTTTTTGTTACATGATTTACTGAATCAAAGCTATTTTTTTGTTAAAGAGTAGTAGCTTTTACAAGCTCGCATGGTAGACCAGCGGCGGCTTTTTGTCAGAGAATGTGAACATTAGATAAACTGTGACCTAATGCTATTAAGTTTAATGAGAAGTTGTCAAGCCTACCCGTTTAGGGACAAGGATCCATATCAATCCATAACTAGAAGATATAATCCGGTTTCAAGAGATGATGAGTTCACGTCCAAGTTCATTTTCACATACTTTACCATCGACCCAGCTCTCTATATTTTTAAAGGTTGTTATTGCTATGTTAGTCAAGGCTTCAGGAGTCATAAAGGCTTGGTGAGGTGTCAATAATACATTGGGTAAAGAAAGTAACTTTTTTAATTGTTCATCTTCAATACCTCTTTTAGAACGATCTATGAAAAAAGTACCTTTTTCTTTTTCATAAACATCTGTACAATACCCTCCAATGTTTTTTTGTTCTAAAGTGTTAATTAAAGCTTTGGTTTCAACAATTGCGCCGCGTGAGGTGTTAATTAGAATAGCACCTTGCTTCATCAAGGCCAACTTTTTCTTGTTGATCAAATAATAGTTATCATAAGATAAGGGAATATGCAAGCTAATGATATCGGATTTTTTACAAACTTGATCTATTGTCGTGTAGGTCACATTGCACAGGTCTTTAAGGTCATCATCAGGTTTCGGATCACAGGCTATGACCTTACAGCCAAAACCGTGCATTATTTTGACCATAATGCTTCCAATTCTACCCGTACCAATAATGCCAACGGTTTTACCATGTAGATTGAACCCCATTAATCCTTCTTGGGAAAAATTGTAGTCATGCACTTGGTTGTTCGCTAGAATTATCTTTCGGTTGAATGCAAGCAACAGGGCAGTGGCATGCTCGGCAATGGCATGTGGAGAATACTGAGGTACATAAGCGACCTTGAATCCCAAATATTTTGCGGCCTTGAGACGAATGTTATTATAGCCAGTAGAACGTAAGGTTATGTGTCGAACACCTAGATCCCATAGTTTTTCAAGAACAACCATCGAAGCATCATCCCCAGAGAATATTGAAATGGCCTTAAAACCTAAAGCTTGAATTGCCGTATGGGTATCTAGGGCATCTTTGGTATATGAAACTTTGTATCGATTTACATTTGCTCTTCCTAGAAAGGGAATCTCATAATCTTTTGCACTATATATCAGTACCTTCATTTTTATCTTCCTTTCTGAAAATTAAGTCTTGCTCCTCCATCGCCACTACGATCAATCGCACATAGTCTTTGATGGTTTTTTCGACATTGTCGGGGTCCAAAATATCTATATTACCACGCCAAATGAGCGAGCGCTCTTTTCCTACGCAGATACAGTAAAGAGAGGTTTCAGCGTTGTAAACAGTATAGTTCTCATAAAATTCGTCATCGTAATAAATTTCTTGATGCCTTCTGTAGTCTTCGTTGAATCCGTCACGACTTGTATAGAGGTCATTGATGGATTTTCTAAAAGATTGTCTACTTTCAGACCCAATGATCTTAGTCAATAATATGGCATCAAAATCTTTATCCAAAAGACTTTGTTCCAGCGCATCCAATTCTTTTTCCGTTCGTCTTGAGTCGGTAAAATCAACATCGAAAACATCAAGACTTCGAACGGCCTCAACCTTGCGATTGTCAAATTCTTTTTGAAGCTTACTTTCAAATTTGGTACGAGCCCCTTCATTATTGCTGATGCCTACCAAGAGTACCTTGCTCGCATCGAATATTACGATGTCCGGGTTTTTCCAATTCTCTACCATTTCTGCAGAAGAACACCCCATAAGGGTTATCAATAAAACAAGGGATAGTTTTTTCATTTTTTTCTGATTTAGTTGAGTAATCGTTTTTGCTTATCTTTTTTCATAATAGAAGTGAGAAGCTTGAAAAGCTCTTCCTTGATTTTTCTATAGCGTAGGGTATAGTCGTTCATTGCTATTTGTAGTTCCTCATGGGTTTCCAAATATGCTTTTTCCATTTTAAGCTGGTCTACATCATCGACTATGATTTCCAATTGATTTTCATGAGCTTGTGCCTTTTTGAATAGGGGTACAATATCTTTTTCAGCATGTTGAAGACGTGCTATAGTTTTTTTACTGTCTTGGTAAGTGTTAGAGTCTATTAATTGTAATGTGAATGATTGTACAAGCTTATTCAAGAAAAATTGCTCATCTCTTATAAAGTTCAATTCTGAAAACCATAGCA
>CAZTLZ010000285.1:0-2940 GCA_964614665.1 uncultured Maribacter sp. | reverse complement strand
GGTCGGCGGGTATGGGTGATATGGGTGTGGCGACCTCTACGGATGCCTTTTCGCAACAATGGAATCCTGCAAAATTTGCATTCGCAGATCGAAAAATGGGAATCGGTGTCAGTTATACGCCTTATTTGGAAAGTATAATAACCGATATCTCCCTTTTGAATGCCAGTTACTATAACAAGATTGATGATCAGAATGCATTTGCCTTAAGTTTAAGGTACTTTACCTTGGGCGAAATTGAGTTAAGACAGTTTGCAAACGATCCGGGCACATTGGCCAAACCTAATGAATTGGCCTTTGATGGTTCTTATTCTTTGAAGCTAAGTCCAACATTTTCAATGTCCGTAGGAGGTAGGTTTATACGATCTAATCTAAAATTGCCACAGAATGGTGATGTTGATTCACAGGCTGCAAGTTCCTTTGGCGTTGACGTGTCAGGATTTTATAGATCTCGTGAAATTGCCTATAATAGTTTTGATGGGCGTTGGAGAGCTGGTTTTAATTTTTCTAATCTAGGTGGAAAGATTCAGTATGACGAAGGTGGTCAAGAGAACTTTTTGCCAACGAATTTAAAAGCGGGTCTTGGGTTTGATTTTATTTTAGACCAGGATAATGTTATTGGTTTGACCACGGAGTTCAATAAATTATTGGTGCCGACCCCACAAGATTTTAACAACGATGGTACTATTGACGCCACAGATAATGATGAATACCAGCAAATCGGATTTTTCAATGGAATCTTTAAATCTTTTGGAGATGCTCCTGATGGTTTTGGTGAGGAGTTAAAAGAATTCACTTGGGCTCTTGGCGCTGAATATACCTATCAAGATTCTTTCATGATTCGAACTGGGTATTTTAATGAAAGCGAAGAGAAGGGGTCACGAAAATTTTTCACTTTGGGTGCAGGTTTCAAGTTCAAGGCTGCTCAAATAGATCTTTCATATTTGTTTTCGACCTCACAGGTCAGAAACCCTTTGGAAAATACATTACGTTTCTCTCTAACGTTTAGCTTGGGAGAAGAGTATTTCAATGATTAGATAAAATATATTTGAATAACAAAACCCGCTCTAAGGCGGGTTTTGTTATTTTTAAACCATACTGTTCAAAATAGTTTTATGAAGAAAAGGAAAGTTTCTTTTGATTTATCAGTTTATGATGTAATGGGAGATCTTCCCCTAAATGAACTTGAATTGATGAATGCGGCGGTGGTGGCAAGGAAAAATGCCTATGCTCCGTATTCCAATTTTCAAGTTGGTGCGGCCGTGCTATTGGAAAATGGGGAAGTTGTAATCGGAAATAATCAAGAGAATGCATCTTTTCCAGCCGGACTTTGTGCTGAAGGTGTAGCTGTATTTCAAGCAGGGGCAAGATTTCCAGGGGTTGCTATTAAGGTGATTGCCATTTCGGCAGCTTCTAAGAGTTACATGGTGAATAAACCCGTGGCTCCCTGTGGCATTTGTAGGCAGTCAATATCTGAATATGAGATTCGCCAAAAATCACCTATTGTTTTACTCATGATGGGAGAAGTTGGTGAAGTCTTTAAGTCTGAGTCGGTGGCTGACATACTTCCCTTAGGCTTTGATCATTCGTATTTATGAGCTGATATTTTTGGTAAATCAGCTGTGTTTTCCAGTTGAAATCAGGATTTCAGAATTCTCAAAAAGCACCTTCCATTTTCATTAAACCTTATTTTTTCACTATTGATTTAATACGTATTTTTGTTCTCTGTTTTCAATTGAAGCACAAAAAAATAAGTACTAAATGGAAAAAATCACTAAAGAAGTCTACCTGAAGTGGTATGAGGATATGCTGTTCTGGAGAAAGTTCGAAGACAAACTTGCAGCGGTATACATCCAGCAAAAGGTTAGAGGATTTTTACACTTATATAATGGCCAAGAAGCTGTTTTAGCTGGTGCTTTGCACGCTATGGATTTGACAAAAGACCGTATGATTACGGCTTACAGAAATCATGTGCAACCCATTGGTATGGGAGTTGACCCTAAAAAAGTGATGGCTGAACTGTATGGCAAAGTTACGGGAACCTCGAGAGGCATGGGAGGTTCTATGCATATCTTTTCTAAGGAACATAGATTTCATGGAGGTCACGGTATTGTAGGGGGGCAAATTCCTCTTGGCGCAGGAATGGCTTTTGGCGATAAATATTTTGGAAGGGATAATGTGACTCTTTGTTATATGGGTGATGGTGCTGTTCGCCAAGGTGCTTTTCATGAAGCTTTGAACTTGGCCATGCTTTGGCAACTGCCCGTAGTATTTATATGTGAAAATAATGGCTACGCCATGGGGACTTCAGTTGCCCGTACGGCACATTCAACCGAAATTTGGAAACTTGGCTTAGGATATGAAATGCCATGTGGCCCTGTTGATGGAATGAACCCGGTCACAGTAGCCGAAGAAATGAGTAAGGCAATTGAGCGAGCACGAAGTGGTGGTGGGCCAACTTTCTTAGAAATGAAAACCTATCGTTATAGAGGTCACTCCATGTCGGATGCACAGCACTATAGA
Source organism: uncultured Maribacter sp. (assembly GCA_964614665.1). GTDB lineage: Bacteria > Bacteroidota > Bacteroidia > Flavobacteriales > Flavobacteriaceae > Maribacter_C. Next base: position 420 of record CAZTLZ010000285.1, on the reverse strand, counting down.
ACAAAAGAAGAGGTTGAGGAATACAAAAAAATCGACCCTATCACTCAAGTTTTGGATATAATTAAAGAAAATGGGTACGCAACTGATGATGAAATCAAGGCGATTGACAAAGATGTGAAAACTAGGGTCGCTGAATGTGAAAAGTTCGCTGAAGAATCAGACTACCCACCAGTACAGCAACTATATGATATGGTATACGAGCAAGAAGATTTTCCTTTTGTACAACATAAAGCATAAATAAATGGCAGTAGTAGTAAATATGCCCCGTTTAAGTGATACCATGGAAGAAGGCACTGTTGCCGCTTGGTTGAAGAAAGTGGGTGACAAAGTTGAAGAGGGAGATATTTTGGCAGAAATTGAAACGGACAAAGCGACCATGGAATTTGAATCTTTCAACGAAGGTACGCTATTACACATAGG
>CAZTLZ010000284.1:0-2948 GCA_964614665.1 uncultured Maribacter sp. | reverse complement strand
TATCGGTATGGGCGGTGCAGCTGTTTCAAGCGCCGATACTGGTGAGTTTAGCTCAGCCATCGAATTAAATGCCGTGCAGCGCTCCAACCCTGAAATGCAAAAAAGAGCGGCCAATGCAGTTCGTGGAATGGTAGAAAGTGAGGTAAACTCAATTGTTTCTATCCATGATCACGGTGCTGGAGGACACCTCAACTGTCTTTCGGAGTTGGTCGAAGATACAGGAGGGAAAATTGATTTGGATAAACTTCCCATTGGTGACCCTACCCTATCTGCTAAAGAAATTATAGGTAACGAGTCTCAAGAACGCATGGGGCTTGTCATCGGAAAAGACGATGCAGCCTTGTTAGGTAGAATTGCAGAGCGAGAACGTTCCCCAATGTATGAGGTAGGAGATGTCACGGGTGATGACCGCTTTACTTTTGAATCGCAAACAACTGGTGAAAAGCCGATGGATGTTAAGCTTTCAGATATTTTCGGAAGCTCTCCAAAAACTATTTTGACTGATACCTCAATTAAAAGAGAATATGCAAATGCTGAATATTCTTTGGAATTCTTCCACGATTATTTAGAACAAGTGTTACAGCTGGAGGCGGTAGCCTGCAAAGATTGGTTGACGAATAAAGTGGACAGATGTGTCGGCGGCCGAGTTGCAAAACAACAATGTGCCGGTCCGTTACAACTACCTTTGAACAATGTTGGTGTTATGGCTTTGGACTTCAAAGGAAAGGAGGGCATTGCCACAAGTATCGGGCACTCCCCTATTTCTGGACTCATCGACCCTTCAGCAGGAAGTAAAAATAGTATTGCGGAAGCTTTAACCAACATAGTTTGGGCACCCTTGAAAGATGGATTGAAATCCGTTTCACTTTCTGCCAATTGGATGTGGCCATGCAAAAATGAAGGCGAAGATGCCAGATTGTACGAAGCCGTTAAAGCGATTTCCGATTTTTCGATTGCATTAGGCATCAATGTACCTACAGGAAAGGATTCACTTTCCATGAAACAGAAGTACAAAGATGGCGATGTGATTAGTCCGGGTACAGTGGTTATTTCCGCAGCAGGAAATTGCGATGATATCACTAAAGTTGTAGAACCAGTATTTCAGAAAGATGGTGGAAGTATTTATTATATCAAGCTTTCAAAAGATAATTACAAACTCGGAGGCTCTTCTTTTGGACAAGTACTCAATTTTATCGGAAAGGAGACTCCGACAATAGAGGATGCTGAATATTTCAAAACTGTTTTTAATTTAATTCAAACTTCAATTAGAGAAGGACAACTGATTGCAGGTCATGATATTGCATCAGGAGGATTGATAACAACCCTTTTGGAGATGTGTTTTGCTGATGTTGATTTAGGAGCAGAATTGGATTTATCAAGTTTAGGAGAATCCGATACCATAAAACTGTTGTTTTCTGAGAATGCGGGTATTGTTTTTCAGGCAAAGGATGATGGCATTGAACAAATACTAAATAACGCTCAAATTGGTTTTAAAAAAATTGGGCAGGTACTTTCAGGAAACCAGCTCATTATCAAAAACAACGGTATGGAAATGGGCTTGAATATTGCATCACTTCGGGATACTTGGTTCAAGACCTCCTATTTACTCGACAATAAGCAAACCGCTAACGGTTTGGCAAAAGACAGGTTCAACAGTTATAAGGACCAACCTCTTAAATATAAATTTCCTAAATCTTTTTCAGGAAAACTTGCTGTCACTTCGAGCGGAGTCGAGAAGCCCAAAGCGGCCATCCTTAGGGAAAAGGGAAGTAACTCAGAACGTGAAATGGCAAATGCCATGTATTTGGCCGGTTTTGATGTAAAGGATGTACATATGACCGATTTAATATCAGGTCGTGAAACTTTGGAAGACATTCAATTTTTGGGAGCGGTTGGAGGGTTTTCGAATTCCGATGTACTAGGAAGTGCCAAAGGGTGGGCAGGAGCCATCAAATACAATAAAAAGGCAAATGCGGTTATCAAGAATTTCTTCGAAAGACCTGATACACTTACCATAGGCATCTGCAATGGTTGCCAATTGTTTATGGAACTGGATCTCATCAATCCTGAACATGATACACATGGGAAGATGACCTATAATGATTCCAATAAACATGAAAGCAACTTTACTTCAGTCAAAGTACAAGAGAACAATTCTGTGATGCTTTCCAGTTTAGCAGGAACCACCCTTGGAGTTTGGATATCTCATGGAGAAGGGAAATTTAGCCTACCGAAATCGGAAGACAATTATGATATTGTAGCAAAGTATGGGTATGAGGGGTATCCTGCAAATCCTAATGGAAGTGATTTCAATACCGCCATGCTATGTGATTCAACGGGAAGACACTTGGTAACCATGCCTCACATTGAGCGTTCGACTTTTCCATGGAACTGGGCGCACTACCCTTCTGAAAGAAATGATGAAGTTTCGCCTTGGCTGGAAGCGTTTGTAAATGCAAGAAAATGGATCGAGGGTTTCAAAAAGTAATACGGGCGGAACACTCAAGAGTACCACCCATATTTGATTTATGACGCATTGATATTTTCACACTTTGAAACAAGACATTTCCCTATTTTAAATATTTGTTTAAAGTTTTATAATAGTTCGGGTCGCCTTTTTGTTTTCATCCAAAACCCTTATCACATAAGTTCCAGCTGGGTATTTAGCCAAAGAAACAACTGCTACTTGCCCTCTTTTTACAGTTAAACGCTCTATCAATTTACCATTAAAACCATATACTCCAACCCAACCTTTCTCACCTTGAATTCCATTGATTCGCACCTCATCTCTTGTTGGATTTGGATAAGCGATTATACTTTTCTTAGTAGTATTTGAATTCGAAACAACTTTAACAGTTGAATCACTCCAATATTGGCCATCTACAGTGGTAGCCTCAATTTCTGCAGTACCAGTTCTCAGAGCGGTTACCACTCCATTTTTATCAACG
>CAZTLZ010000283.1:0-2960 GCA_964614665.1 uncultured Maribacter sp. | reverse complement strand
TCACCACTTTCAACATCTGCAACGATTTCTGTACCAGCAGGGATAGTTAAAGTAGCACCTGACTCCACACTGAATGTTTGATCCAAGAAGTATTTAATGTTAGCATCCAATGTAAGTTCACCGGTTAAAGAACCAGAAAGGATTGCTGTTTCTGCGGTTGTACTCGAATTAACCCACGCAAATGACGCAATGTCAACTGAAGGAGTAGCTATATAGCTTAATGCAGGGTTTGCATCTTCGCCATCTATTTGAACATTGGCAAGAGGACCGGCATCTTTCATATCAACAGTAGTAGTATAACCTGCCAAAGAAAGACCGGTTATGGTAGCACCGGAAGTCTTCTTGAACTGTAATGCAGTACCACCGGTAGTTGAAACAGCAGTGAAATTTTCCAAAGTTGGGTTTCCATTTTCACCATCAGCTTCAACAGCAGTAGAAAAACCATCTATTGTATGTAATACATAAGCATTTGTTAAAGTACCATTCCATCCTTCTGTCCAGTCAACAGCATCATCTTCATTGTTTTCCAAGTAGAAGTTAGAAGCGGAAACGGTTCCACCGAAGAACTCAACACCATCATCCTTACCATCGATCAAGGCAACATTATCGATAGTGGTTCCAGCACCTACTGCATAAAGGGTAAGACCGTTATACTGAGATTCTGAATTAATTTGTGCACCTGCATACCTAATAATCAAATAGCTGATAGATCCAGAATCATCGGTATCGTCAGTACCACCGTAAACAATTTGCCCTACTTCGGCAGTAGCATCGGTACCTTCAGTAGTTGTTGCTTTACCTGCAATAACCAAACCGCCCCAATCACCAGGGCTTTCATTGGCAGAGGTCAATTCAACAGGATTTGAAGAAGTACCTTGAACATTTATTTTGCCACCCTTTTGAACAACAATGTAAGTACTTGTTTCATCACCACTTTCTACGTTTGCAACGATTTTAGTACCTGCAGGAATTGTTAGTGTAGCTCCTGATTCAATACTGAAGGTAGTAGTTAATGTATAAGTTTTACTAGCATCTAAAGTTCTATCTTCAGATAAAGAACCAGTTAGATTGATATCCTCACAAGGGGTACATGACCCTCCACAATCAATACCGGTTTCATCACCGTTCATTTTTTGATCTGAGCATGTGGCCTCTGGTTCTGGATCAGGACCACCATCATCATTGCTACTACAACTTGTCAAGAACAAGGCTGTTGTCGCCATAAGACCCATTGTTAATCTTAAGATTTTCGTTTTCATACTTATAGGGTTTTTAGAATTTATTAAATTATTATTGTTTATTAAATTAAAAACGATAGCTAAGGCCTAGGCTTAGACCAACACCAGTAGTATAAGACTGTACAGTTTCGTCAACCTCAATCCTAGTAGCCGATGGATCAGAGGCAACTTCACTAACATTCGTCAAAATACTTTGGGTTTGTTTTATTTCTGGGTTTAATAAGTTTTTACCAACAAAGGTTAATTTGAATTTCTTTGCGATGACTTTGCTAACTACTGCATTGAGTACCACGAACCCTTTTTCTATAATCGCATCGTCATAAAAAATATCTCGATTCGTTTGGTCAGTTGGTACACCTAAGGCAAATATTTTATCAGAAGCATAATTGGCATTTATAGAAGCTGAAAACTGATTTTCACCTACTGTGTTGAAATTAAGACTTGAATTGAAAATCCAGTCAGAAGCTCCCTGTAAGTCAGTTTTGTCAATGCCTTTGTATCTGAAGGTTCTTACTAAATCACCATCTTCATTATATACCTCTCTTAGATCTTGAGTATGCCACATACGTGTTGCATTCAGCACCATATTCAGTCCATAACCGTTGCGGGTGCCATCTTCCTCATTTACTTGTGGTTTGATCAAATCCAATCTGGTTTCGGCTTCAAAGCCGAATACCTCAGCTTTCTCGGCAGAGTTGAAATATGAGAAGACCCCGGCCGAACCCCTGTCCCTTACTTTGTTTATTGGATCTGAGATGTCTTTATAGAATGCTGAAAGAGAGACTAATTGACCAGTTGATGGGAAGTATTCCCATTTAAGATCGTAATTAATGTTCTTTGAGGCCATTACATCAGTATTACCACGGGTTATCTGACCAGTCGGTGAAACATATTCAAAGGGAGATACTTCCTTGAATTCCGGTAACGTTAGGGTCCTGCTAACCGCAAGTCTTAATGCATGTAGCTCATTGAGTGCATATTTAATATTTAAACTTGGGTATAGATTATTATAATCCTGAGTACTTTCACCCTCTCTTGGAAATAAGTTTCCAATATCCCAATTAACCAATATTTCGTCTTTTTGATAGCGAAGGCCTGCATTAAAGTTCCACTTTTTAAGACCAACATTGAAATCGGCATAGGCTCCTAAAGATTTCAGCTCTCCATTATAGAGGTCCTTACGTTCATCATTGGCATTGGAACCTAATAGATTGTACTCTAACAATCCACTATCAAAGTTGGATGGCTGAAAAATACTGCCAATATTGTCAATAGAAGATGGGTTTATAGCATTGGTAGAAGATTCTTCAACACCCACAAATTCAGAACTAAATTCTCGTTCCTTATTTCTGTAAGATACTCCCAGTTCTACTTTAAAGGACTTTTCGTTTTCTTCATCATTGATTATGTCAATGATATCCTTTAAATAACCATTGTATTCAATATCCTCGATTTTTTGACTGGATTTTCTTTGTTGGAACCCACCGTTTCTAGCCAGCTGTACATCAAAATCTGGTTCTGCTTCATTTGGGTCCCAGTTGACTTCGTTTCTTATTCTGTTTGGCTCATCAGCATTTAAGATGTTATACCCTCCAGCCCATTTAATGGTATTTTTTTTACCTATTTCATGAAAACCTAAAAGCTGGGTAACTAATAATCGAGTTTGTTTTGTGTTTTGATCCCTTATAAATTGGAACAAACCTTCGGCAGGGGCGGTTTCCT
>CAZTLZ010000282.1:0-3005 GCA_964614665.1 uncultured Maribacter sp. | reverse complement strand
ACGGGGTTTCCCCATTGGTTTGTAGATATTCAAGTCTTTCTTTGGCTTCCTGTGGCGTTGGAGGTTGGTCTTTTTCAATATACCATAGCGCCATATGCATTTGATCCATTTTTTCGAACCATTCTTTTTTTCGTTTTAAGATTTCTACATGCAACGACTTGTAAACATAATCTTTTAGCAAGTCTGAATTTTCCCAGACCGACATGTTTATGATAAGGTAATCATCATCAAATACTTTAATTGCAGTTGCATTGCCATCTTCATCCTTTAATCGCCAAATAAACCCTTTGCTGTTCTCAGCGAGTTCATTTATTCGGTCTAAATTATTAACGAAGTCGGCCATAATGGGACTATCTATGGGAGCCTTCATTTTAGCTATGTTTATTTGGGCTAAATACATGCTGATACTTTGATTTTAGGATTTAATGTAGGAGTCCGATGGCCTGTTCACATGCCCATTTTCTGTATACTCTCTATAGGTAAAGCCAGGTTGAATGCAATACCCGCCGGTTTCACCTTTTTTGTTAATGGCGATAAAGCCAATTTGAAAATCGGTGCGGTCCTTGTTTCTGGCCATAATCCTTTGCACGCCTTCTTCACAAGCTTCTTGAGGTGATTTACCCTGCCTCATCAATTCTACGATTAAAAAGCTTCCCACGGTTCGAACGACTTCTTCGCCAACACCTGTTGCCGTTGCCGCACCAATTTCATTGTCCACGAAAAGTCCAGCACCGATAATTGGAGAATCACCAACACGACCGGCATATTTATAACCCATACCACTTGTGGTACAGGCCCCCGAAATATCTCCGTTTTTGTCAATGGCCAAAATACCAATGGTATCGTGATTTTCGATATTGATAATAGGCTTGTACTCTGAAGTTTTTTTCCACTCAAGCCATTCTTGTTTTGACTGCTCGGTTAGCAGGTCCACTTTTTCGAATCCTTTTTCATAAGCGAATTTTTCCGCACCTTTTCCAGCTAACATTACGTGTGGGGTATCCTCCATTACCTTGCGCGCAACTGAAACCGGACTGGCAATATTCTGCATGCAGAGTACAGCCCCGCAATTACCGGCTGCATCCATAATGCAGGCATCTAAAGTAACATTGCCGTCACGATCGGGTCTTCCTCCAATACCTACGGTCTGATTATTGACATCGGCCTCTTCAACCATGGCACCTTGTTGCACTGCATCCAAAGAATTGCCGCCATCCTTTAAAATTTCCCAGGCTCTTGCCGTGGCATTTTCAAAATTCCAAGTGCAAATAGCAATTGGCCGAACAGCCTGTACCGTATCGGAAGTTGCAATTTTGGCTTCAGTTTGATCTTTGCATGACATGGTCAAGGGCGCAGAAACTATTCCCGCTGCTGCGGCGCTCGAATTTTTTAAGAAGTTTCTTCTTCGCATCGGTTTTTGATGATTAAATTAGAACTTTAAATATAGGTAAAATGCTAGTAGAAGTTTGTGCTAATTCACTGGAATCCGCTTTGAATGCTGAAAGGGCCGGAGCGGACAGAATAGAACTTTGTTCAGAGCTTGCCGTTGGAGGAATTACACCCTCTTACGGCTTGTTAAAAGCAGTAAGTGAGAAGATATCGATTCCTGTACGGGTGCTTATTCGTCCGCGGAGTGGAGACTTTACGTATTCTGATGGGGAGTTCGATAGTATGAAAAAGGATATCAAACTTTGTGCAGAAATGGGTTTTGAGGGCATTGTACTAGGTATGCTGCATACAAATTTTGTTTTCGATGAAAACCGCTTTTTAGAACTGGGAGAAATGAACCATGGTCTCAAAACTACATTTCATCGTGCTTTTGATTGGCTGCCAGACCCTTTTAAGGGGTTGGAGTGGATTCAAAGTATAGGTGTCGCTACTATTTTGACTTCAGGGCAACAAAAAACTGCAGCTGCTGGCATCGACCTTCTTTCAGACCTTCATGATAGGTCTTCGAGTACCACCATCATGCCAGGGTCAGGTATAAACACATCCAATGCTCAGTTATTTAAAGAAAAAGGATTCAAAGCGATTCATTTATCAGGGGTGAGAATGCATCAAAAGCTATTTGAAGACCCAAAGGTACCTATGAATTCCCCTCGGCTATTATCCGATGATTCTGTACCCATATCCAATTTTGAAACCATTCAAGAAATTGTGCGAAGCGTTAAATAAAAGGTAAAATCCGTTCTAGTCCATTGTTTCAAAATACATTTGCAAAAAAATAACCATGCTTCGTTTTGCAATCATCCTTTCCATAATTTACATCCCACTTGCCTTTTATGCCTTTCAGGCTTTTAAGACGGTATTCAAAGTGCAGTGGGCATATTATGTCTATGCAGGTCTTTTTTTGGCGGCCTGGGTGTACTTCATGTTCAAATTGATGACATACGAACCTGGGTCAGCAATGCGTTCTTCCATGGGTATTGCCGGAGGAATCTTTTTTTCCTTCCTTTTATTGGGACTGTTCTTAGGTTTTTTCATGCTGCTTGAAGACGTTTTCAGGTTGGGCACCTACGTTTATCGTAAGCTTGCCAATACGGCTGTTGTTGAGGGAGGGGTCTTACCTTCGAGGCGGAAATTTTTGAGCGCAATTGCATTGGGTATTGCTTCACTTCCTTTTGGCGCTTTGCTTTATGGGATGTATAAGGGGAAGTACAACTACAAAGTTTTGAAGTACACTTTGGAATATGATGATTTGCCCGATGCCTTTGATGGATATCAAATCACACAGATTTCCGATGTGCATAGCGGAAGTTTTGATAATGCCGAAAAAGTTGCTTATGGTATTGATTTGATAAACCAACAACAAAGTGACGTGCTTTTGTTTACGGGTGACCTGGTCAATAATAAGGCTGAAGAAATGACACCTTGGAAAGAGGTTTTCTCGAAATTGGAGGCCAAAGACGGAAAGTTCTCGGTTTTAGGAAACCATGATTATGGTGATTACGTTTCTTGGGAAAGTAAGGAAGCCCAGGCTAAGAATTTGGAGGACTTGAAAAACC
>CAZTLZ010000281.1:0-3034 GCA_964614665.1 uncultured Maribacter sp. | reverse complement strand
ACATATTTGCCCATCCTGGAATAATGGCATCCGTGGAACAAGTTAATGCTATGAAGGTGTCTTGGTATTGCTCCCAGTTATGTTCTTCTACATAGTTTCTAAACTCCTTCTCTTTAAGAATAAACCCTTCGTAAAGCCAGTCTTTGATATCTATAACCATTCTTTGTCCTACAGGATAATAATCCTCAAGGTCAAAAGTTATCAGTTTACTTTGGGCAACTCTATTTATGATTTCGTCAGGCATAACTTCTGATTAAAAACAGATTTCCACATAACCGGAATGAAAATAAAAGCAAATTATAACAACCCCAATTCTAATTTGGCCTCTTCACTCATCAAGTCTTGGGTCCATGGGGGGTCAAATGTAATCTCGACTTCGGCATCTTTGACCATATTCAGTGATTTCACCTTTTCTTCTACCTCAACGGGAAGAGTCTCGGCTACCGGGCAGTTGGGCGATGTTAATGTCATAAGAATTTTAACATCATATTCTTCATTAACCAAAACGTCGTAAATCAGGCCAAGCTCGTAAATATCAACCGGAATTTCAGGATCATATATCGTTTTTAAGATATTGACGATTTTTTCGCCTAACTCTTGAGTGTCTATTGTAGTTTCCTCGCTCATATCGCTCTTAATTTAATTGTGTTTGATAGGCCACAGCATACAATTTCAATTGCTTTATCATACTGACCAACCCATTGGCACGGGTCGGAGACAAATGTTCCTTTAATCCGATTTCATCAATAAAATCAGTATTGGCTTCAATAATATCCGCTGGCTTCTGATTACTAAAAGCACGTATCAAAATCGCAATAATGCCTTTTGTGATGATGGCATCACTATCGGCCGTAAAAACCAATTTATCTTCTTCTAATTCGGCATGCACCCAAACCTTACTTTGACAACCTTTTATAATGTTGTCATCAGTCTTATATTGTTCGTTGATTAGGGGTAAGGATTTTCCGAGTTCAATCATGTACTCATAACGCTGCATCCAATCTTCGAACATTGCAAACTCATCAATGATTTCATCTTGTATTTCTTGTATCTTCATTCTTAACCTATTGTTACAATTGACTTCGTCTACACCTGTGCTGCATATTCACAAAAATACGATAAGTAAGTTTGGTTTTCAATTGTTTAAGACAAGGATAACATCTTTGCTAGAGCAACATGCTTTTGGCTCGCTTCACCCCTTCGACCAGAACATCAACCTCTTCTTTAGTGTTATAGAAACTAAAGCTAGCACGAACTGTACCAGGAATCCTGTAGAAATCCATTATAGGTTGTGCGCAATGGTGCCCTGTCCGCACGGCGATTCCTAATTTATCTAAAATAGAACCAATATCGTAAGGGTGAACCCCCTCAATATTGAAAGATATCACGGAAGTTTTGTTCTTTGCCGTACCGTAGATTCTTAGTCCATCTATTTCGAGTAATTTGTGGGTGGCGTATGTTAAGAGCTGATGCTCATATTCCATAATCTTGTCGAATCCTACGGAATTCATATAATCCAAAGCAGCGCCAAAAGCAATACCTCCGCAGATATTGGGTGTACCTGCTTCAAATTTGTGTGGCAAATCGGCATACGTGGTTTTTTCAAAAGTCACCTCGGCAATCATTTCACCACCACCCTGATAAGGTGGTAATTTAATAAGCCATTCTTCTTTTCCATAGAGCATCCCCACACCTGTCGGCCCACAAACTTTATGTGCGGAAACGGTGTAAAAGTCTACATCAAGAGCCTGCATATCTGCAACAGCGTGAGGAGCAGCTTGAGCACCATCAATCAAGACGGCAGCACCAACTCGGTGCGCTTTTTCAATAATTTCTTCTATGGGGTTTATGGTTCCCAAAGCATTTGAAATATGATTACAGAAAACCAGCCTTGTTTTATCGGAAAGTAGCTCTTCAAAAACATCCATCAATAACTCACCTTCTTGATTCATGGGAATCACCTTCAAAATAGCTCCTGTTCGTTCACATAACATTTGCCAGGGCACAATATTCGAGTGGTGTTCCATTGCCGAAACCAAAATCTCATCTTCTTTTTTTAAGATGGACGAAAAACCATTTGCTACTATATTGATGCTATGGGTAGTACCTGAGGTAAAGATTATTTCATGGGCCCTAGCAACATTAAAATGCTTCTGGATTTTTATGCGCGACTGCTCATATTTATCAGTAGCCTCTTGTGAAAGGGCATGCACACCTCTATGAATATTCGCATTATAGTTTTGATAATAATCCACAATCACATCAATAACTTGTTGAGGTGTTTGTGAGGTGGCAGCATTATCAAGATAAACCAGAGGTTTTCCATTGACCTCTCGGTCAAGAATCGGAAAATCTTTTCGAATCTTTTCTACGTCAATCATAGCAAATAAATTGATTTACAAAGATATCGACTATGTCTTGAAAAGCAGAAAAACTAAAGTCAAATTCCTTAGAAAATAATGTAACCAGCAGATAATTGAAGTGCAACGTTAAAGCTTCGACTATCAGGGAGCAATTCGCTATTGATAAGATTTTTGAGCCCTTGATAATATCTCAATTGAATATTTATCTTTTCATTTGGCAAAAACGTAAGTCCTATGTTAGCGCCATAGTCTACTTTGAAATTACCCGGATTGGTTCTTCGGCTATTTTCTTCATTTATTCCAGTAGACTCTTTTAGTTTACCCACCGTATTTAATAAGAAGCCGGTTTGCGGCCCAAAATCAAAACCAAAATGATTATTAAAATTAATCCTTATGTTTAGAGGGATAGTCAAATAGTTAAATCTCTCAACGGATTTGAATGACACCTCTCCCAATGTAGGGTCTGGATTAAAACTATCAAAGTTTTGAGAATAAAAATCATACGTATACCCAATTGAAGAATAGAGCAACTCGGGGTTGAACGAAAATTTAGTGTTTAGCGGAATTTTGACAAATCCTCCAAAATGATACCCTAATCTCGGATTATTCGCCTCAGTAAAATCCCCAGACACCGTAGATACGTTTACACCTCCTTTGGCACCAAACTGAAC
>CAZTLZ010000280.1:0-3051 GCA_964614665.1 uncultured Maribacter sp. | reverse complement strand
TTGTACGTAAAAACCAAATCAATTACCAACTTACCGTTTTGGATATTCCTAAAAGTAGAGTTGGTGCCAAGTTGGTCGATATCTATCGGAAAGATACAACCCCAAAAGAGACTTTTGAGCATAACGAATTGCTTCAATATTCAAAGGACTATTATCGAAAGAAAGGCGAAGGCAGGCCAACTAAAAAAGATCGACGGGAAATTACCGAGTATGTGGAAAAACCTTATGAAGATTCAGAGGAAGAATAGTTAACATATGATTTGATGATTGGCTATATTTGAAATACCTAACGATTTCTACTATGGAGCAGAAGATTTTATCACACCAACAAATTCAGCATAAAATTAGACGGATTGCCTATCAAATATATGAAGCCAACGTTAGTGAAAAAGAAATATTAATTGCTGGTATCGATGGTGGCGGACTCAAGTTTGCAAAAAAAATACAAACCGTTCTCCAAGAAATTACCGATGCCGAAATCTTTCTTTGTAAAGTTAACATGGACAAAAAGAACCCCTTAAAAAGTGGGGTTACCACGTCAATACCTGAAGCGGACTATAAAAATAAATCTATCGTTTTGGTAGACGATGTTTTGAACTCAGGTACAACCTTGATATACGGTGTGCACCATTTTTTGAAAACTCCTTTGAAGCGGTTAAAAACTGCCGTATTGGTAAATAGAAATCACAAAAAGTATCCTGTTAAAGCGGACTACAAGGGTATTTCACTTTCAACGTCACTACAAGAACATGTGAACGTAAAGTTTCAAGCGAAGAATGACATTGTTTACCTAGACTAAAAGTCGTTCTATTTCCAAACTTATTTCTTCTAATGATTTTCCATCACAGGCTATCGTGTGATGTGCCTCTGAGTAGAAGTTCCTTCTTTCGAACAAATGCTTACCTAAAAACCCTGACATTTCATCATCATCTAAATGGGCAATCAGAGGTCTTCCCTCTTTTTCTGGAGTCAAACGAGCTACCAATTCAGGAATGGACACGCTTAAATAGAATACATTTGGGGTAGCCTCTAAAATGGTCTTCATATTACCACTATAACAAGGCGCTCCCCCACCGGTGGCCAACACGATAGAGTCCTTATCATTCAAAAGTGCACCTAAATATCGGTGTTCGATCTTTCTAAAATGAATTTGACCTTCGGTCTCAAAAATATTTGTGATCGTTTTTTTTTCAACGGTTTCAATGTAGGCATCCAAGTCAGTGAATGGAAGGCCTAGTTTTTCGGCTAGTACCTTACCCACAGTAGTTTTACCACTTCCCATATACCCGATTAGAACAATTTTCACCTTTTGCATTTTGCACAAAGTTCATCTAATTCTAGATGATATCAAAGATTTCTAAAATTTCTCTATAATTGCACTTGCAGAATAAATGAATCGGCTTATATTTGCACCCGCAAACGAGAAATTTTTGCAATTAAATTTTGACCTGGTAGCTCAGTTGGTAGAGCATCTCCCTTTTAAGGAGAGGGTCCTGGGTTCGAGCCCCAGCCAGGTCACTTTTAGACCACAAAGAATATTCAAAAAGCCTGTAAATCATTGATTTACAGGCTTTTTCATTTTTTCATACTTCCTTGGAGATCATCCCATTCGGTGGGCGCTTCTTGAATCCGTAAAAGGGAAAACAAGCAACTATGGTGTCCAATTCATGTAATCTTGTTACCTATAATCAGACAGTTAAAGCCCCAACACACATACTTGAAAACAACTATAAATGGTCATCGCTCAGCATTTAGCGTTAAACGGAAAATTAAGCTGGAGAGCATTCATAACGCGATTGACTTTCTTAAAATAATTTTTGATGTGCATTTACCTTCGGTTAGCTATTTGTTCTGATTTATAAATCTTGTTTTACTTCTCAACGCATATCTGGCGGTGTAAATAGCCACCAACCACCTCGTTCTTGAGTGTCATAATCGCTACTAGCCTCATCAGCTCTACCGGTAAGTATCTTCGGCCATGTAGTTAAATTCCATCTTGCACCGCAGCCGGCGATTTGACCTCCTTGCAGATAATTTAAATAATAGCTAGAGGAAAATGCAAGTCTAGAATCTCCATAGAAGTCAGCGTCTATCGGTTCTCCAAAATCTGGATAAGAGGTGGCCCGAACTCCAATAAGGTCGTCGTCATCTCTCCAACGTCTATCTCTTAGGCCTACAGAAGTTGCAAAAGACAAAAGCTCATTAGATGTTGGTGTACGTCCTTCATCAACAACGCGCTGAACACCAGCCCGTATTGCATTGACAAAGTCAGCTGTATCAGCCTCCCTATTTTTTCTTGATGAATTATCATATTCAATTGCCCTCACCACTAATCCTAAATACGGTTTCTGTCTATCTGGAATTCCTTGCCATCCCCGCCCGGCAATTTCAAAGGCAGGGATTTGTATTCTACCTCCCATAACCTGACGTCCCAAATTTGACATATTACCTGTAAAGTGAGTATGCACCCCCACCCATCTTCGTCTCATATCAATTAATACAATTGCGAATTGAAGCCCTTCTTCGTCATCTTTCTCATTAAAGTCCCAAGCGTTTAGTTGCCATCCGATATCTAACCATGCCATAATTTTTGTTTTTAGTTTGTTATTTCATGTTCTGAATATGGAAAGGTTAACAAAATTTCAAGGTTTTATTTAACCATCGAGATTGGTATACTAACTTCCGATTCTTAGTAGTATAATTAACGACCCCTATATAGATACAACTTCAGCTCATGGTAAATTTGTGATTACCCTTTTTGGAGCTGTTGCCCAATTGGAAAGAGACATCGTAATAGAAAGAGCTACCCTTGGTTGAAAAGTACAAGGCGAAGGGGAATTCAACTAGGCCGTAAGAAGGGTCTTAATAAAGTAGCGAAACAAAAAGCTATATTAGCTGTATCTTAGTGTAAAGAGAATAATTTATCAATAGTCGATATTATGAAGTTGGTTAGAATTAAGTCAAAACCAACGCTGTATAAATATTTGGCTATTGAGGGCCGAAGAAATTGTAAGGATTGTGGGGTTGTCTTCTGGGATAAAGAACAAGAAG
>CAZTLZ010000279.1:0-3052 GCA_964614665.1 uncultured Maribacter sp. | reverse complement strand
CGCCCACCCATCTGCGATTCAATTTTTTACCATATTTCACCTTCCACGAAAAATCTAACCGATGATATGGTCTTAATCTTTCATTGTTTCGTTCAATAAAAATGGGCACATCTATGTTTTCCAATTTAAAAACGCTGTTAGCAGCTGTATATGGCCTACCTGTCTGACCTGTAAAATTAAAACTCCAAATATTGAATTTATCGCCTTCAAAATTCAATGTCGCATTTACCACATGAGGACGATCAAAGTCAGAGGGAAACCAATCATTATTGTTAACCCTATCGGCCAACTTTTCACTCTCTACTCGCAACAAACTTCGTGACCAAGTATAGTTGAGCCATCCATTGACCTTACCTTGAGGTTTTCGAATACTGAATTCAACACCATAGGCTTTTCCTTCCCCTTGGATGACATCACGTTCTAAAAACTCTTCCAAGAAAAAATCAGCCCCAGGCTTATAGGTCAGATTGTTCTGGGTATCTCGGTAGTAGCCTTCTAAACCTATTTCATAGGTGTTTTCACCAAAATTTTTATAGATACCTAGTCCATATGAATCGCTTATTTGAGGTTTGATTTTCGAGTCAGCGGTCTTCCAACGGGATGTTGGTAAGGGCGTTGTCGAATTATAAACGTTCTGTAAATATTGATTCAATCGCGCATAGCTTGCCTTAAGCGAAGTACTTTCGTTTAGCTTGATATTTACACCTAAACGAGGTTCAAGGCCATTATACGTTTTTACGCCAGCTCCCTTTTCGAAAAAAGTGGTACCTAATAGCGATTCCGTAGTTTCATCAAATGTGGCTTGGTTATAAGGACCTACCAGCACATAATGGTTAAATCGTAACCCAGCCGATATCGATACATTTTCAATAGGGCTGAAATTCACATTGCCATAGCCTGACAATTCATAGCTGGTTTCCTTTGCCAACAAAACTGCTTGTATGCCTTGAGCAGTGCCTGGAATCAACTCCCCCGGACTAATCTGATAACGATTACCTTGGGCTCCCAGGTAATAATTAAAATCCGTATTGATCTCTTTTGAAAACTCCGAAACAAAGCTCAGATAGTTGATTTTAGATTGAAATTCAATTTTGTTATCACTATCCACTTCTGGCAGCAGTGTTTTCGGAGTGTAATCGCTCATCACTAGAAAGGTTCGTAAGTTACTTTCATCATTGAAAGAATGTCTCCAGTTCAGTGTTCCGTTTAAGGTCTTAAAATCATATTGATTCGTCTCCGCATTGATATTTTGGATTTTCGTAATCAAATCTAATTGGTAAAAGTCTTTACTGTAAAATCCTGTAAACGTGACTTGGTCATTTTCGGAAGGCAAATAAAGTAACTTCAAAGTACCATCATAAAACTTGGCCCTGGAGTTTTCCAATCTTTCGGAAACCAGAGGGAGCAAAAAATCAGTGAATCCGGCTCGGCCACCCAGTGTCATCATTAATTTGTCTTTTACAATCGGCGTCTCAATACTCAACCTACTGGATACCAGCCCTACGCCCCCACTCAATTTAAACCTATCTACGTAGGGATTTTTTACCTTCAAATCTAAAACCGATGTAATTCTTCCGCCATATCTTGACGGGATATTTGCCCGATATAAATCTACACTTCCTAAAACATCAGGTGTAAAAACAGAGAAAAGACCGAACAAGTGGGTCGGGTTAAATACCGGGGCATAATCTAACAATAGTAAATTCTGATCTAGTGCTCCTCCCCTGACCGAAAGTCCGTTGCTTAATTCACCTGCATTGTTCACTCCTGCCAAAAGTGTCATTCCTCTAAGAACATCTACCTCCCCCAGACCAGAGGGAATTTTTTTGAGCACTTGAGTCTGCAGTTGTACGGCGCCCATCTGAGGTAATTCAAGATTTGCATTTATTTTTTTGGCTCTGACAATTACTTCAGAAAGTTGTTCTTGTTCTTCCGCTAGGTCAACGGTTATGGTTTGACTTTGATTGAGATCAAGTGTTCTTACCTCACTTTTATAGCCGATATAAGTTATGGTAATATTGTACTTGTCTTGGGGTAAAACCATGCTAAACCGACCTGAAGTGTTGGTTATACCTCCACAAGCGCAAGGCTGTAATATAACCTCGGCACTTTCTAAAGGAAGACCCGTAACCAAATCCCTTACTTGAACCGACAAGGTGTGTTCTTGTGCTTGGATAGAAACTATAAAGAGGCTAAATATCAGAAAACATATAGGATATCGAAACCTCTTTCCCATACGAAAACGACTTGAATACTTTAGTTCATCCATCCTTCGGGTTGTATTGCGGTTCTAAATCTAGTTTCCGTACAGGGCGCAAAATTCGTAGCCGGGGGCGGGTGGGGCGATAGTAATGTTGGTTCAAGCTCTATAGGCAAGGGCACTTCAACAACATCGCCCGGGGCATTCGTTCGGTCAATAAAAATTGATACCGTTGAAGTGGCGACAGCCGTAAATCTGCCAAAAACAAAATCCTCAGAATCATTTGCATTACTCAAATTACCCACTAAAGCGGCTGGTGGAGGTGCATTAAAACCACCACTATTATCAACAATATCTTTCAATACTTTGTAATATTGGTAGGCAGAAGGTGTCAGCGAAAACTGCTGTAATTCTACTACAACATCCTCTTTGGTATATAACGGCAAACTGGCAACTTCTAAATTGCTAGTTGTTCTACCATCCGAGAATTCATCGCTGAATATGTTAATGTTTTCGGGAAAGCGAATCTTCCAACAGTCCGTATCACAGAGGTAGTTAAAATAGTCAGGGGTAGGCGCAGATGAAGTAATACACTTACCATCTCTAAATACCGATTCACTGCAGCTCTCGCAAACCACAAGATTTTCAAACGAACGATAGGTCCAATAATAAAAATTCTCTTGATTTTCAGGATCATCAAACGTAACAGAAATACTATGTCCTGGCTCGAATCGATCCAAACTTTCATTGAATCGTAGTTCTGGGGAATACGTAGCTTCGGCATCAACAATTGGTATCTGGTCTAAAACAAGTTCTGGTGATGATTTATATTGTGTTCCATCAATTAGGGTG
>CAZTLZ010000278.1:0-3147 GCA_964614665.1 uncultured Maribacter sp. | reverse complement strand
CACCCGACGTTCTACAAAAAATTAGCTCAGGAGAGGATGGTTGGGAAGTTTTGGTGCCTGATGTGGTTGCTACTACGATTAAAGAAAGAGGATTATTTGGGTGTTTTTAATACCAGAGGACAAGAGATCTCAATCTTTTAAGGCTAACAAGGAAAGAGAAAGTACATCATTCCTTCAACACTCGCTCTACTCTTCGAACAAATTGAAAAAACTAATGCAAAATCTCCTTTCTGTGTACCGTTGAACCTTTAATTTCCTATCAACTCTTCTGGTAGGAGAAGATCAAAACTAAATACCGCATTGCTACCATAGGAATTTGCTGTTACTTCTCCTTCAATGTGGTTAATGCTGTTATTTGAGAACGCTACTGAACTTGAACTTCGTGAATCTTCGCTATCAGTATCAAATAAAAAGCCTTCTCGCCCGAGTAGCCTAACATCAGAATTACTTGGGTCACTCGAGTCAAACCCTGTATAAAGACCTAGCGATAAATGCGACGGATATACAGGATAAGTATCAAACTCAGATAAACTTGAAAGCCGTTCGTCAAGGTCTGAAAATTTCAATTTTGTGAGCCTACTACTCGTAAGTACATTATCAAAAAACGCTTCCGAGTCACTTACAGACTCAGAAAAACATTGAATATCGTGATTCACTTGAATATCTAAGCCATCTACGTACGTTGACAGATCTCCAAAAGATTGCGAATTCGTCATAATAGATGGATCGTTAGATATTTTAATCAAAGACGCTTCACTAGACCGGACATCAATTTGGTTAGGAATGATACCTGAGACAAGCTCACCAACAATGAGACTATTATTTACTACTGTTCCAACAAAACTTGTTATCTGGAGATCAAACCAGATATTTGAACCATTTATGGAGTGAAAAACCTCTTCAAAGTTGTCATCTATACAGTGCATTACAGCTGAGCGCTCATCCGTTTGAACAACACTAATTGTCGCTCTATTCTTTCTTATTACATCTATATACTCGCCAGTATCATAGAACCAATACTCGATACGCATATCGCTACTTTCAAGATACAACCACGTTCCCGTTAAAGACTCGGAACCTCCTTCCAGCTCGCGGTATGAGTTTACAGCGTACCGATCTAACTCATTTGGGTTTGTGCTTGAACCACCACAACCTAAAAGTGAAATCACTACTGAAACAACTAAATATTTATAAGTATTTGTTTTCATAAACTCCATGTACTCTGCACTATCAAGATCAAATAAAAACGGTGTCATAACGCTAGAAAAATCTGTAAAAAAAGCCACACCGTAGACCTTCCCCCTTTATTCTTAACTTTTGTTTCTACCACTTGATTCTTTGATAAAAAGATAAATCCCCAAAAGGCTTCCGGCAAAAACAGACAAGAACATGGGGAATAATACAGACGGAGATCTAGACCCTCTAAAAAAGCTATTCTCCCAACCAACCAAAATCGCTGCAATCAAATATACACCCAAAAACAAAGCAAGGTTTGCCGTCGCAATTAAAAACGGAGGAATATTCATTGCAAAAAGCCTTTTCAAAAAAAACCAGCTTATAAAATAGTGAAAAAATAAATTTCGAAAAACAACACTAGCAACAGTAATCCCAAAATAAAACTTCAAAAATCTAACTGCACTATCTGAGCTAATACCGCCTTGCACAAATACAACAAAAAAAGCCCCCACAACTCCAAATATCAAGTCAGAACACAATTGTATCGCACAGTACTTCAAAAATTTCTGCATCTAGTTTTCCGGTGCCCTAGGTATTAGGTACTCGTCTCTTCATCTAATTTAGGATGAGAGGTAACAAAACCAAAAGAGGAGAATTCACTCAGTGGACCTGACACCTTTCATCTTACTCTAGCTTAGACTCCTATAGGCCCCTTTGATTCTCCTTTGCCCTTTATTCGGTTTATTTTGAATAATGTACCAACGACTTCCTCTCATCAATATGAGACCTAAGATTCCCAACAACCTTGTCAAACATAGTTACGCTGAATTCATTTCCCAGTTCAGCATGCTTAAGTGCAGGCTTTTTGTAATGTTCAACAATGGCATCAAAATCCGCCGCTTTCGCCACCGCCGCTAAGTAAATTCTTAGAAGGTCTCCATATGGGGATGCTTCATTGATAATGCATTTTTTGGAAATTAAATTATCGTGTATTTTTGAAACATCTTTATTAACATCAAAGTATGTAAGCATTTTTTCCCTAAATACTAATTTAGTTTCTTCTGCATGATCTGACAGAATGGGCTCCGCCTCCTCTCGACCTAGGTGATGCGTTTTGATTTCGAAACCGAACTGGGTAAGCCCGTCAAAAAAGTGCCTATGCGAAGTAATAAGTAACGCTGAATCTTTAGAGTACTTAGCCAATTCGTCGTAAAACGAGTAGTAAATTTTCTCTGCGTCACCAAATATAATTTCGACGAAAGGCGCAATATAAAAATCAGGAGATCGATTTAATACAGCAAAACTAACTATTTGTTTGATGCCGGATATTTTTCGAACGAAATCTAACTTTGATTTCCGAAATTTAAACCCTTCACTCACAAAAGTGGGCTTGAGCAATTCAGTAAAGATCGATTCGACTTCTCTCTGGTTCATTAACGTTTCCGCCTTCCCTATCAATTAGAATTAGTCGTTTCGGCCAACAATTCCATCTGGTGATTTCACTTGAATATTCCAACTGATTGGAAAATCCGTTCCAATGAAACACCAGCTTTTTCAGCATTTTTAGCGACACTAAAATCGAAACAACTTTGCCGTCACGAATCGCAGAAAATATTTCTTTTTGATTCTCAGTGACTCTGTTATCGGTATTGTATTCAGGGTTAGTTAAGTCTGTGGTTGCACGATAATACTTCGCTTCGCCTATTGCCCACTGACCTTCAGCGTTTTTACTAATTCGTTCGGTGCGCTGATTACCATCAGTATCCATAAACGTCACGTCAATAAAGGTATTGCTACCTCCCGTACTCGCAAGTCCTAAACCCCCGTCAAAATACTCTATTTCTCCATGATACTCCCTATGAAGTCGGCGATGATATCAAAACGAGCCTATGTGGGATGGTATTATTAATCGAGCCGGCTCTACATCATTAACGGGGGACAACGGCATTCATTAAACTGATTTTGCGAAGA
>CAZTLZ010000277.1:0-3226 GCA_964614665.1 uncultured Maribacter sp. | reverse complement strand
CCTTCCAAAGCAACCGGGAAATTATACCCCCTACCTAAATAAAGGCAGTTAGTTGAATCTTTATAGACATCTGAAATAATTTCAATCAACGGATTTGATTGCAGAGCCCTTTCCACCTTAGATGGAATAGTTTCCAATTCGGTTAAGTATTCATTAAATCTTGACTCCGAAAACTTGCCCTTTTCCAAAGCCAGTTTCAAAGCGATTAAAGTCAATACCGTAATCTGAGTTGTAAATGCCTTTGTTGAAGCCACCCCTATCTCTGGACCAGCATGGGTATATGCACCCGCATGGGTTTCACGGGCAATTGAAGAACCGACCACATTGCATACCCCGAAAACGAAAGCTCCATTTTCCTTGGCCAATTTTATCGCGGCCAAAGTATCAGCTGTCTCACCCGATTGTGAAATCGCAATCAAAACATCTTTTTCAGTAATTACCGGGTTTCGGTACCTAAATTCAGACGCATATTCCACCTCTACGGGAATACGGGCCAAATCTTCAAAAATATATTCGGCCACCAAACCTGCATGCCATGAAGTACCACAAGCAACTATTATGATTCGATCGGCATTCATGAACTTTTCTAGGTGCTGGTCGATCCCGGCCATTTTTACTATTCCTTGATCCACGCGTAACCTTCCGCGATACGTATCCATAATAGCCCTAGGCTGCTCATATATTTCCTTGAGCATAAAATGATCATAACCTCCTTTTTCTATCTCCTCTAAATTCATCTGGAGTTCCAATATATTCGGGTAGGCTATAGCATCATTTTTGATTTTTCTCAATTTAATTTCCTTACCCAAACGCACAATCGCCATTTCTTCGTCTTCAAGATAAACAGCATTGTTCGTAAATTCAATAAAGGGAGAGGCATCCGATGCGATAAAGAATTCATTTTCACCGACACCTATGGCCAAAGGGCTACCAAGCTTGGCCACCACGATTTCATCTGGCTTTTTCTTGTCAAATACAGCGATTGCATATGCGCCTACTACTTGATTAAGGGCAATTTGTACTGCTTTACCCAGTTTTACATCTTCAGTTTTTTGAACTTCTTCAATTAGGTTGACTAATACCTCGGTATCTGTATCAGAATGAAATACGTAACCCCTCTTAGTCAACTCTTTCTTGATAGATTCATAGTTTTCAATAATCCCATTATGGATAATTACCAAATTACCAGAGTTGGAATAATGAGGGTGAGAATTTACATCATTGGGTACGCCATGAGTTGCCCACCGTGTATGACCAATACCCAAATTTCCTTCTACCGAAATGGTACTTTCAGATTTTTTTTTCAGGTCTTCAACTTTTCCCTTTGTCTTGGCCAAATTTATTCCGTTTCCGTCAAAAATAGCGACCCCGGCACTGTCATATCCTCTATATTCCAGTCTTTGAAGACCTTTAATGATTATCGGATAGGCATCTCTGTGCCCAATGTATCCTACAATTCCACACATAAATTAAATTTCATTAATGGGATGAATTAAAATTTTTGCAAACTTAAGTCATGCTTTTCTAACCTCAAGCACAATATAGTTCTTCAACGAAAAAAATCCCGAAGTGGTATAAAAGGGGAAGTTAATTTGATAACTCAAAAGCAAAATTACCCAAAATATTCAACTACCGTACTAATTTGTTAGTTTGCCTCGGTGTACGAAATCTCCAGTTTGAGTTTCATATCTTCACTACCGCCAACTTCTTGGCTACCGAAAAGGACAGTCCCCAATGGACTAATCGTTGAAATAATGGGTAAATCTTTTTCCACATTGTTAGGTAACATTGTATTGACAGCCCCCGTCGACCTAATATCAGGTGTAATGGTAAGACCCAACGTGGCATTTGTGGAATCCCTAACTATCAAATTATTGATATGGCTTGTAATGCCAACAGTATATTTAACACCCCTTTTATCTGAATCTCTTTCTAAAAGACCATCATATAACGGAAAACTGGCCAGTGTATTGGTTTGATCAAGCTGGTCCAAATTCGCATCAAATAAAGGCACATTAGTTTCAGCATTGTACAAGTACAGTCTTGGAGGCTCATAAGTACTGCCAGCTGCATCAAGCGCAGCACGATCTACATAAAACACCAAACTCGCCTCGTTGATAATCCATTTCTTGGCTTTAATTTCGTTAATTGCATCAAGTCCGTTTTCTTTGTCAAATAAATTAATTTCAGCATAGGATCCAGCTCCACCTTTTAAGTAAATTTTTGGCGCATTTTCGGAATCATCCATAGCATTCAATATCTCCGGTGGATATTCATCGTTTACAAAAGTGTTAACGGCATTGGTTGTTGTAGAAAGCAACGATAGATTAAAAGAAGATTGCTCTTTTATCGTAACATCGTCTTCTTTTTTATCATAGGTATAATAAACCTCAATTCGAGCAGCAGTAATATTTAAAAGAAAAAGTAATTCAGACTGGGAAGGTGTTATTGACAAATGTACACCTCTAAAAAAGTTTTTGAAATTTGCTGCACTCAGTAATTCTGTGCTTCCTTCCTTGTCTAAAATATTCTCTTGAAAATATGCTACACCAGCAGCATCAAGTTGTACCCTTATACCTGGCGCTAAATTAACTTTCGTGGTTTCATCAACATCAGCTGTATCGGGATCATCCTCTTCCCCATCGAGTACAAAATCTTTATTAGTTATGGTGTTCATACCTTCGTAAAACACTTCTTCTGTAAAAGCTGGTGAAAACTCCTGATTTGAATAATATTCCTGAGCATCCTGAAAATTTGAATTGGGATCGAGGTCGCGCAAGAAAAATGTAGATTTCTCAATTTTAAGTGTAAACTCTTCAGTCTTATTTCCATAAATACTGTCAAGCTCATAAGTTTCTGCAAAACTGATTAGGTCATTAGTTTCATCAGTGCCATCCTCAATTCCATCACCATCAGTGTCCTTATTTTGAGGATTAGTGCCATTGGCTGTTTCCACGTTATTGGCAACCCCATCACCATCACTATCATTTGTTGCATCCAAAATATCATCTTCATCTTCCAACGCATCGGGCACTCCATCCGAATCAGAGTCAGTAACATCCAGCTGATATGGAAGATATACTACTACACTATCTATAACCTCATTTTCAACAATTGCATCATCATTGTTTAGTTCATCGTCTTCACTATATATACCAAAAGTAGGGTTTGCCAAAGGCAATTGCACTTGAGAAGTGATACTTGCTTCTGTACGGCCATATATTGG
>CAZTLZ010000276.1:895-3322 GCA_964614665.1 uncultured Maribacter sp. | reverse complement strand
GCTATTAGCTGTGCTTCAGCACTATAGGTCATAGGTATAGCTTGGTAGCCTCCACCTTGTTTTCTTCTGTCATCGAATTTGTTGTACTTTATGGAAACATCTTCATAATTACTATCGAATAAGGATCCATTTTCTAAATAACCTGCATACATCACTAAAACTTGCTGTCCGATTTTAGGTTTTTCACCAGAACCTTCTTTCAAACTAAGAATTTTCAAGCCGGAAGGTAGTTCTTTGGCCTTTTGCTTTTCGGCAGGTATGGTCGCAGCAAAATCAGCTGCTGCTTTTAGAACCGCTGCCGCTTTTTCGGCTTTCTCTTTTTCTAGGGCGGCCAAACGCTCACCTTCTTTGGAAAAGTAATCGGTCATCACATAAACTGCGTCGAATTTTTTGGCACTTTTACCATTGCGTATAATTTCAACGGCATTCATTTTTACTTCATTAACAGGTTTGTTCCCCGCAGCGACTGGTACATTGGCAATGGAGTCTAAAACAGGCATGCCCATCACAACTTCCCCAAAAACAGAATGCTTGTTGTTTAACCAAGGCGTCTCCTTGTGTGTAATGAAAAATTGACTCCCATTAGTATTAATGCCCGAATTGGCCATGGAAAGAATTCCTTTTCTATCATGAACTAAAGAATCATTGAATTCATCCATAAATTTATAGCCGGGATTTCCCATGCCAGTTCCCAAGGGGTCACCACCTTGAATCATAAAATCTTTCATAACCCGATGAAAAATAAGGCCATCATAAAACTTTTTGCCTTTATGCTCTTCATTTACAAAAGTGCTTGTGCCCTCGGCCAGTGATATGAAATTGGCAACGGTAACAGGTGTTTTATCATATTCTAGTTTTACAACAATATCTCCCTTCGTAGTTTGGATATCGGCAAAGACCCCATCTCCTAAATCTGGATATTTACTCGATTTACAGCTTGTTAGTACAATGCTTATGATTAATAGTAATAGATACGTTTTCTTCATTATTATTTAATTTAGTTTAGAACACTGTCTTGTTGCTTTTCAATTTTTAAAATTGTCAGGGTTGATTTTAAAGGAACATTGGGGCCAATTTTTTTGTCGTCTCCGTGATAACCATATCCCAAGGATGACGGAAATAAAAAGGTCGCTGTTTCATTTTCTTTTAATAAGCGAACACTGTTTCTTAGACCGGGAAATAGGTCTAGTTTGTCCGCTTGGTATTTTCGAATTCCGATATCGGTCATCCTGTAAATAGTATCATTGGTAAAACTTACAACATTATACGTAAGTGTTACTATATCATTTGGCAGTATGGAATCAGTAGTTATTTCATCCTTGACATTATAATAGTAATATGAACCTGCCGCACTTTCCTTGTAGGTACGTACTGAATCTTTCTCGATGATATCCTGAATCATTTTTTCCTCCTTCGCAAGAAGGGCACGAGTTCGCTCTATCGATGCTTTGAAGGAATTACCCGAATTTACCTTCACCGGTTTGCGTGGTTCTGGTCCTTGACAACCAATCAAGCCAGCTAAAAAAAATAAATAGCTCAACTTCCTCATATTCATAGTTTGTCTTTGTATTGCGCTAGTAATGAAACAAAATTGGTTGTGGTTTCTTCCATAGAGACTTCACTTCTCCCTCCAGCAGCATTGTTATGACCACCGCCGTTAAAGTGATTCCGTGCAAATTCATTAACTGAGAAATCACCTTCAGATCGAAAAGATATCTTGATAATTCCTTCCTCCCTGTTCTCAATAAAAATAACCGCAAAACAAATATTTTCAAGGGTTAATCCATAATTCACAAAACCTTCGGTATCTCCTTTTTTATAATTGTAAGTATCAAGTTCGTCTTGGGTCAAGGTGATGTACGCTGTTTTATAATCTGATAAGATGACCATATTCTTCAACGCACAACCTAGTAAGTGCAGACGACTGGGTGAGTTGGTATCATAAATATGATTATGGATTTTTGTATTCTCAGCTCCTTTTTCTATGAGGTGGGCGACAACCTGATGAGTTCTTCCGGTAGTTGAAGAGAACTTGAAAGACCCTGTATCGGTCATAATACCTGTATACAAGCAGTTGGCTATTTCTTTGGTAATTTCGGAACTATCTCCTAAAAACTCAATAAAATTGTAGACCATTTCACAGGTGGAACTCATGTCTACATCTGAATACATGATTTCAGCATAATCAGCCGGTCCCTGATGGTGATCAATCATTACGAAAGTAGCTTCCTTTGCCTCTAAAACAGATTGCATTTGACCAATTCTACCCAAATGGTTAAAATCCAAAGTAAAAATCACAGAAGCATTTTCAATGGCCTCTTTTGCTTGCGAATTCTCTTTTTCAAAGTTCAGGATATGTTCGTTTCCGGGCATCCATTTCAAGAATTTCGGATAGTCATTCGGCGATATTATAACGGCTTGTTGACC
>CAZTLZ010000276.1:0-885 GCA_964614665.1 uncultured Maribacter sp. | reverse complement strand
TGTTGACCTAAATTGTTCAAGTAATGCCATAACGCCAAAGTGGAGCCAATTGCATCACCATCAGGATTTTTGTGCGGAACAATTACAGTTTTTTGAGGTACTGAAAGAAGTTTTCTTACTGCCTCTACGCTCGCTGAATTCATGCGGGCAAAGATACAATAATATAACACAGACATAAATCCTAAAAAGCTATTTTTGCTAAACCAATTCCCAATTTTGAATTATGAAGCTAGCACTACCTTTTTTGGTCCTTTTAATGTTGGTGGCATGTAAGAGCACTAAGTCACCAGTTACAGATTCTTTGCAGCAGTCTGATTTTACAATCGCCTTCGGTTCATGCAACAAAAGTAATTTGGAGAATTCATTGTGGGACGATATTTTGAATGCTAAGCCTGATGTTTGGATTTGGGGTGGAGATAATGTCTATGCCGATACGGATAATATGGATGAACTCCGGAGGGAATACCAAGCCCAGAACAACGTACGTCAATATAAAAAACTAAAAAAGAATGTACCTATAATAGGAACGTGGGATGACCATGATTACGGACTGAATGATGGGGGAGTGGAGTTTGTTGCAAAGAAGGGTAGCCAACAAGAATTTCTTGATTTTATGGGAATCCCCAAAGATAGCCCTAAAAGGATTCAAGAAGGTGTTTATAGTAGGTATGATTACAACTTACCTTTTGGTAAAATCAAGGTCATTGTCTTGGATACCAGATATTTTCGAACAGCATTGACACCAGATACGGAAACAGACAAGAGAACGAAACCGAATGATTACGGACAAGGTACGGTTTTGGGTGATGCCCAATGGAAATGGCTTGAAAACATATTAAAGACTTCCAATGCCAATTACAATATCATTGTAAGTAGCATTCAATT
>CAZTLZ010000275.1:0-3341 GCA_964614665.1 uncultured Maribacter sp. | reverse complement strand
GCCAAAAGAACCATCTATGACTCCCAAAGCGGGTGCAAATATAAGATGGTTTTTTAAACTAAAAACTTTATTTCAATCTTTTTTATTTTTTTTTCTTCGCTTTATATTTAACATTCTAAAAGCTAGAATTTTACATTTTCTTAAACTTAAAAAAGGGTATTAAATTTAACACATTTTATAGTTTACTGCAAGTTTATTATTAGAAAAACCTCAGCGTTAGGAAATACAGAGCGATAGTCTCGAGCGCAGCAAAAGCTACAATCGGTAGCCCCCGGCTTTACAAAAGCCAGACACACCTAACAAACCAGCAATATTATATTGCCCGCATGAATTCAAGATACTATCTTTGTCCCCTTATTATTTAGTTAGGCATGATCAAAATAACATTACCGGACGGTACAATAAAAGAATATGAAAAAGGTAGCTCCCCCATGGACGTTGCCATGAGCATTAGTGAAGGACTGGCTCGGAATGTAATCTCGGCCAAATTCAATGACACTATCGTTGAAGCCAAAACATCACTCCATGAGGATGGTGCCTTGATTCTTTACACTTGGAACAACGACGAGGGCAAAAAAGCTTTTTGGCATTCAACTTCACATATTGTTGCACAAGCTCTTGAAGAGTTATACCCAGGCATCAAGTTGACCATTGGACCCGCTATCGATAACGGATTTTACTATGATGTAGATTTACCTGAAGGGAGTATTTCGGATAAGGATTTCCCGACAATTGAGAAAAAGGCCTTGGAAATTGCCCGTGGGAAACACGATTTTAAAATGCGATCGGTTTCAAAGACCGATGCACTTGCCAAATACCAAAAGGAGGGCAATGAGTATAAGGTAGAACTTATTGAGAATTTAGAAGATGGTACTATTACCTTCTGTGACCATGATACTTTTACCGATTTATGCCGTGGTGGACACATACCAAATACAGGCATCGTAAAAGCAATTAAAATATTAAGCGTTGCCGGTGCTTACTGGCGTGGAGATGAAAGCAAACCTCAACTCACGCGGGTTTACGGAATTTCCTTTCCTAAACAAAAGGAACTTACAGAATACCTTGAGCTATTGGAGGAGGCAAAAAAACGCGACCATAGAAAATTAGGGCGTGAGCTTGAGCTATTTACTTTTTCTCAGAAAGTGGGCCAAGGTCTTCCTTTATGGCTTCCTAAAGGTGCCGCTTTACGCGATCGTTTGGAACAATTCTTGAAAAAGGCGCAGAAGAAAGCGGGTTACGAAATGGTAGTAAGTCCACATATAGGTCAGAAAGAGCTATATGTAACCTCTGGACATTATGAAAAATATGGCGAAGACAGTTTTCAACCTATCAATACCCCAAAGGATGGTGAAGAGTTTTTGCTAAAGCCTATGAACTGTCCGCATCACTGTGAGATTTTCAATCACAAGCCTTATAGTTACAGAGAGTTACCAAAAAGATATGCGGAGTTTGGTACGGTATATCGTTATGAACAAAGTGGTGAATTACACGGCTTGACAAGAGTACGTGGTTTTACGCAAGACGATGCTCATATTTTCTGTACGGCCGATCAATTGGATGAAGAATTCAAAAATGTAATTGACCTATCATTATATGTACTAGGTTCATTGGGTTTTGAAAACTTCACTGCCCAGGTATCCGTGCGTGATTTAGATAAACCTGAGAAGTATATTGGTTCTGTCGAAAATTGGGAGAAAGCAGAAAATGCCATAATCAATGCAGCCAAAGAAAAAGGATTGGATTTTGTAATAGAAGGAGGGGAAGCAGCCTTCTATGGTCCAAAATTAGATTTCATGGTAAAAGACGCCCTTGGAAGACAGTGGCAATTGGGCACCATACAGGTAGATTACAATTTACCTGAACGTTTTGATTTAACCTACAAGGGCTCTGATAATGAACTACATAGACCTGTTATGATTCACCGAGCCCCTTTTGGAAGTTTGGAACGTTTTATCGCTTTATTACTAGAACATACCGGAGGTAATTTCCCCTTGTGGTTAATTCCTGAGCAAGCAATTGTTTTACCTGTCAGCGAGAAAAATGAAAAATATGCTGAAAAAGTTTTGAAATCCCTAGAAAATAACGAAATTCGCGCGCTTGTTGATAGCAGAAATGAAACTGTTGGCAAGAAAATACGTGAAGCTGAAATGGATAAAATTCCATTTATGCTGATTGTTGGGGAGAATGATGAAGCGGCTAATACAATTTCTGTTCGCCGACATGGTGGCGAAGACCTTGGGGCAATAACCATAGGCGATTTTGCTAACTTGGTGAATAAAGAAATAAATAGTACCTTAAAGTCGTTTTAAAAAGCAGAAGTTTAATTAAAAATTATTAGTCATAGCAATACGAAAAAGATTTAGGCCCCAACCTAGGAGGGAAAATAAGAACCCTCATAAAATCAATGAAAGAATTATCGCACCAGAAGTTCGTTTGGTCGGTGATAATGTTGAAGTAGGTGTTTATCCATTACCCAAGGCAATGGAACTAGCAGCCGAAGAAGGATTGGACTTGGTGGAGATTTCTCCAAAAGCCAACCCTCCGGTTTGCAAGATCATAGATTATAAAAAGTTCCTTTACGAACAGAAAAAGAGGGAAAAGGCGATGAAAGCCAAGGCCTCTAAGGTGGTGGTCAAAGAAATCAGGTTTGGACCGAATACGGACAATCATGATTATGAGTTTAAGAAGAAACATGCTGAAAAGTTCCTAAAGGATGGGGCAAAATTAAAGGCTTATGTTTTCTTCAAAGGAAGGTCGATTGTTTATAAAGACCAAGGTGAAATTCTGTTGTTGCGCCTAGCCTCGGAACTTGAGGAGTTAGGAAAGGTGGAGCAGATGCCTAAATTGGAAGGAAAGCGAATGACGATGTTCATCGCTCCTAAGACAAAAAAATAACGAACCTAGTTCGTTTTACTATAAAATACTGAACGCTGCTCGCTCATGGTAGGCAGCGTTTAGCATGCAAAGTAACCCTTCAGCCGCGCTCAGGGTGATAAAAGTAAATAGAGTGTAGTAAGTGAGATATTAATAAATAGGAAAAAATGCCTAAGCAAAAAACAAAATCTAGTGCCAAGAAGCGGTTCAAGCTGACTGGAACTGGTAAAATCAAAAGAAAGCACGCTTTCAAGAGTCACATTTTGACGAAGAAATCGAAAAAGCGTAAGCTTGCGTTAACACACGATACATTGGTACACCAATCGGATGTTAACAGTATCAAAGAACAATTACGTTTAAAGTAATTCTTCTTTAACAGGTAATTTAATCATTAACCATGGAGTTGGGCTCAAACAAAGTGTCGACTATCGGCCGCCTACTACAAAAAATTTAAAATTATGCCA
>CAZTLZ010000274.1:0-3342 GCA_964614665.1 uncultured Maribacter sp. | reverse complement strand
TCCAAAATATGCCCTCATCGGAGAACCATCAATGATGGAACCCATAGTTGGACAAAAAGGCATCTACATCTTAGAAACTTATGTTAACGGTTCGGCCGGACATAGTAGTAGAATTAAGCAAGAGGTTAGCGCTATCCACGAAGCCATGCGCTTGATATTATGGTTGGAAAATAAAATGGATTCTTTGATTGCTGAAGGACGCTTAGACGAACGTTTTCATCCCCCTCACTCCTCAATTCATATTGGGCTAGTGAATGGTGGAATCGCACCGAATGTAATAGCCGATAAAGCACATTTTTATTGGGATCTGCGTACTATTCCCATGGATGATATGGCAGATATAGTTAACGAATTTGAGACCTATTGCAAACAACGGGAAGAAATATTGCGGGACATCTTTCCCGATTTTTCCATTAAAACCATAGAGAACCACCCCCAAGTGCCACATTTGGATACCAAAGCCGATGATGATGTCGTCGATTTGATCAAAAGAATATCGGGAAGCTCAAAACTGAATACGGTTTCATATGCTGCCGAAGCAGGTCAATTTGCAAATGAAGGTTTTCAAGCTGCCATTTGCGGGCCAGGGTCAATAGAACAAGCACATAGGGCCAATGAATATATTACCCATGAGCAATTGGGAAAAGGAGTGGAAATGATGCAAAAACTAATTTATGAATTGTCTTCTGAAGATTTTGTATAAATGATTGCTTAAAATAATGAATTTCGAAAATTTTAATGCCACACCGGCGCCGCTATCTTCTATTTATTTGGTATTCAACGATACCCGAACGGATGTTTTCAACCCTGTAGAGCAAAGTACACAGTTTATCAGTAAGATTACTTTTTTGAAACAGTTTTAACTTAGAGTGAAGAAACCTATGGAATCACGGAGAAGAACCTTTTTAAAAAAACTCTCCCTAAGTGCGCTGTCGCTCGGAATGCCTCTCAGTACGGCATGGCCAAAATCATTCAACTTAAAAAGGGATCCACGTAAAGGTATAAACCCGTGGCTGGAAATATCGAAAGAAGCCTACCTGCATAATGCAGCGGAAATCTCAAAAATTGTAAAGGGGAAACCTATTCTCGCTGTTTTGAAAAACAATGCTTACGGTATTGGAGATTTAGAAGTAGCAAAAATTTTGGATAATAGCCCTCATATTTACGGATTTGCTTTAGTAAAAGAGAAACGATGTATCGCACTTAGGGATGCCGGGGTGGAAAAACCGATTCTCCTCATGGGGGATTTTGCAAATGATCTGGGCAAAGCTTTGGTCAACGCAGATATAACACTCAGTGTTTTCTCTGAAGAATCGATTCAAAAAATTTATGCATTACAAAAAGACTCTATTAAAAAAGTCAAGGTGCAACTATATTTTGATACAGGGCTTGGTCGAATGGGAATACCATATGATAGACCTCTTGATTGGGTAATCGGGCTATTGAAAGAGGACAACATTGATATAACAGGAATTTTCTCCACATTGACCTCATCAACAAACTTCGCAAAAGAACAAATTGAGCGTTTCGATTCAATTTCGAAAAAGCTTGGCCAAATGGGTATACCAATTGAGAATCGTCACATTGCACCTTCATCATCCTTACTAGAATTGCGTACATCCCATCTAGATATGGTTCGACCAGGAATTCTTCTTCATGGATCATTTCCTTTGTTGAACATGGAATATGAGAATCAATATACTTTAAAACCAACCTTCAAGTTAAAGGCTAAAATCATCCGCGTTGAACGCCTTAAAAAAGATGACACTATCGGCTTTTCAAGATTTTATAAAGTCCCGGGTGACCAATGGATAGCTACCATTCCCATTGGTTGGGCCGATGGCTATTCCAGTGCCGCGGAAAATGGAGCACGTGTATTAATTAATGACAAGCTTTTTAATGTGATCAATGTTAATGCAAGTCATTGTAATGTTGTCATCGGAAATGAAAAAGTGGTGGAAGTCGGTGATGTTGCTACTATGATTGGTCCTGAAGCGCCAGAAATTACCCCAAAAGGGTTTGCACAATTGATCGATGGTCACACCTACCTTCAAATTAACTACAAAGAATCTCTACCAAAATATGTAACAGATGATTTTGATTAGAAAACTAATTTATGCGCTTCTACTCATCGTAGGGTTCATCTTGCGGGGTCAAGACCAATTTATCAAAGTAGGCAAAGATAGTATTGATATTTACGTAGAAGATTTAGGAGAGGGCAAGCCAGTGTTGTTTATTCCTGGTTGGACCATGACCTCACAATTCTTTTCGAAACAAAAAAAGACTTTTAGCGAAAAGTTTCGATTCATTTCCTACGATCCGAGGGGTCATGGAAAATCTTCAAAAACCCTAACAGGCCATACATACAAAAATCACGCAATTGATTTAAAAGACCTTATAGATAGGCTGAACCTTCAAGATGTCGTTCTTGTGGGATGGTCTAGCGGTTGCGCTACCATTTATGAATATGTGCAACGCTATGGAAACGAAAATCTCAGCCATCTTGTATTCATTGATGAACCCCCGAAATGGATAGGCGATAAGAATAAAGAGTGGGTATATGGTTCTTTTGAAGGTTATCGTGAAGGTCTTAAGGACTTGATTAATGATCGAAAGAGCTATGCTTCTGGCACGGCAAATTGGATGACAAAACAGAGTTTGGATAGTGTACAGGAGAATTGGATGGTCGATCAGATGTTGATGACCCCTAACGATGCTGCTCTTAGTTTATATGTAGACGGTATGGTAAGTGACTACACTAAAGTTTTAATGGGTTTAAGCGGAAAGCTACCCATGCTTTTTATGCTTAGGGAATCTTGGTATCAAGATGTATTGAATTGGTTAAAGATCAATGTGCCGGATGCGAAGGCCGTTTCCATTAAGAGTCATGCAGAATTTTGGGAGGCACCCACCGATTTCAACACTACATTAGAGGCTTTTATTAGAAATGAACCCTAAGAGAAAACTAAATCAAGTGTATAGGAAATCATTTGTAACAGCAGATGATATGCTACCACTCTGAGACAGCTCATTTTAAGAACAAACTTCCTTAATTAATACTCCTACCCAGTTCGATATACTTTTTGGCATAGTTATTTATCCATGAGGACTTCAGAACAATGAATTTCAAATGGTATTTTGAAATCGGTATACTGTTTACTTAGATGATTAAATCTTAGTTCTTTTTTACGCGATACGTGATTCTACGATTGGAAATCACACTATTGACCTGAGTAGTCAAAACGGCAACCGAGGAGGTTTCCATTGCACAGGTATATGCAGTATTGGATACCTGAACCCTATATTGGTTTCCATTTTCTGAAACCGGAACACCCGTCAATA
>CAZTLZ010000273.1:0-3382 GCA_964614665.1 uncultured Maribacter sp. | reverse complement strand
GGCGGATTCGGATCAGGAGGTGGATTCGGCGGAGGCTCCGGCGGGTTCGGAGGAGGATTCGGCGGCGGTGGCTTTGGTGGCGGTGGCGCTTCTGGGGGGTGGTAAAAATTAATCCCCTTGATTATTCATATCCTTATTTTTTCCTCATGAAAATCGAAATCGGCACCCCTGAAAAATCAAACTCTTCTCGAAGCTTGTTCTCCAAATACCGTTTGTAAGGATCACGCACATATTGCGGTAAGTTGCAGAAAAATGCAAATTGAGGATACGGGGTTGGCAACTGGGTACAGAACTTGATTTTTACAAATTTACCTTTATAGGCTGGTGGTGGGTAATTCTCGATAATGGGCAACATAGTATCATTGAGCTTGCTGGTAGGAATACGATTGCTCCTATTTTTATAAACCTGAACGGCGGTCTCAATGGCTTTGAAGATGCGCTGCTTGGTTAATACGGAAATAAAAAGGATGGGAACATCAACGAATGGTTCAATAGCCTCCTTAATTTTTTTCTCATAATGCTTCATAGTATTGGTTTCTTTGTCTTCAACCAAATCCCATTTATTGACCAAAATTACAATCCCCTTATTATTTCGTTGTGCCAACCAAAAAATATTGGAAACTTGACCGTCAAAGCCGCGCGTGGCATCTACCAACAATAAACATACATCGCTGTGTTCAATGGCCCGGACGGAGCGCATTACCGAATAAAATTCAAGGTCCTCCTTGACCTTCGCCTTTCTACGAATGCCCGCCGTATCCACCAAATTAAAATCAAAACCGAAACGGTTGTACTTGGTATCGATACTATCACGCGTAGTACCAGCGATATCTGTTACGATGTAGCGTTCTTCACCAATTAGGGCATTTATGAATGATGATTTGCCAGCGTTTGGTCTCCCTACGACTGCAAATCTAGGCAACTCACTATCCTTTGTTTCTTTCTCTGGAAGCACTTCAACCAAGGCATCTAAAAGCTCCCCCGTTCCGCTTCCGTTGATACTTGATAACGAATAATAATCGCCTAAGCCCAAAGAATAAAACTCAACAGCATCCTCTCCTCTTTTTGCATTGTCTACTTTGTTCACCGCCAAGAATACGGGTTTGTTTACCCGACGAAGCAGTTTGGCAACATCTTCATCCATACCGGTAACCCCGGTTTCTACATCTACCATAAAGATAATGGCGTCTGCTTCTTCAATGGCCAATTCTACCTGCTTATCAATTTCCTGCTCAAAAATATCATCACTTCCCAAAACGTACCCTCCAGTATCGATTAACGAGAACTCTTTGCCGTTCCAGTCGCTTTTTCCATAGTGACGATCCCGCGTGACTCCACTAACGGCATCAACAATGGCCTCTCGGCGTTGTATCAAGCGATTAAAGAAAGTGGATTTTCCCACATTCGGTCTTCCAACGATAGCTACAATAGCGCTCATTCTTTATATTTTTGAGGTGCAAAAGTAATCCTATTTTCTTGAAGTTAAGTGTTTTGAACCAGAAGTCCACTGTCTCAAATGAATCTAAAAACAAAACCTCGGATTCGTACTATGAATCCGAGGTTTTAAAAGCTGAAAAAGTGGGGTTATTTAATTTCGTAAATGGAAATGGTATTTGAAACTTCATGAGTAAGTACCAAAAGGTTCTCTCCCGTGGGAGATTCACTTGCCGGAATAACCAATAGGCCTTCAGGGCCAATATCTGAAGCATCAACAATCCAATCCAAGAATTCAGGAGCATAAGGATTGCTAATATCGTATACCATTGCACCCCCTGTTCGCTCCAAGCCAACAAAAAGGAGAACGGAACCGTCTTCTAATTCAAGAGTGCCCACCGCCTCAGGTTCTGCTCCTTTATCGTCACTACGTCCGTCTGCTTCACCTTCGTCATTATTAAATAGACTAGCATTGATTTCAAAAGTTCTTCTACCAATATCATCTCCGCTATCATATACCAAACCTCCGTTCGTGTTCCATATCGTAAAAGAACGTCCACCATATCCATAGATTTGGTCAAAGTCACCATCACCATCATAATCCCCACTGGCCGTTGTTATTTTCAGTCTTCCTAGGTTCTCATCTTTTTGTAATTCTTCGGCATTTGGAAAGGTGGTAGCATCCAAAACCAAATCTTTTACCCGTTCCTCTTCAGAATAACCATCATAGTCACGGGCATCGCCCTCGTTTGCAGAAATAACATAACCCATTCCATTTATTTCAGTGTATGTAATGGCATCTGGTTGATAAAAACTCAAAACAGGCCAGTTTTTAAAGTTGCCGATTATGGCATCCTTATTACTGGCATCGATGGTATTGCCTGTTTTACCAAGGTCTTTCGTGCCAAGCCCAAAAATTTGGCTAATTGCCATCGCCTGCAAATCAACCACTGCCATACCATTATTTTCCTGTAACGAAACGTATGCATATTTACTATCATCACTAATCGCGACATATTCAGGCTCTACATCTTGTGAAAGTGTAGCACTAGGGCCAAAAACACGAAAATTATTTCCTACTGCGGTTCCATTAAAACTTGTAAAATATAATGTATTGACCTCATTCTGTTCTACATCTATCACCGTGATGGTGCCTTCAGGATCAACGGTATAGTCATCATTTGGTTCTCCTTCATTTGCCGAAACTATATACTTTCCATTGGGGCTAAAAGTCACCATATCTGGTAATGCCCCTGCCGAATATGTATTTTTCATCGTCAATGTTTCTGTATCATAAGTGGCGATACTACCATTGGCCTGCTTATCAACATTCTCTATCGCGACGGCTAGAAGTCCATCATAGACAGCAACGCTATTCGGCGTTCCGGATAGTGGTATGGAAGAAAGTTTGATAAATGAACTTGGATTGGAAATATCCCAAACCGAGACTTCTGTTTCCTTAGGGTTTACAACAAAGAGTTTCTTCGTTTTATAATCATAAGCACTTATTTCAGCAAAACCTTCATCACCCGACCCATTGGAAAAGGCACCTATTTTGGTAAATTTAAGTTCTGATGGTTGCTTGATCGGATCGCCGACAAAATCGTCCAACAATTCGCAAGAAGTAATTAACAACGCGTAAGCAACAGTTAAGATAATGTGGATTTTTTTCATCTTTCAATTGGTTTTTAGTAAATCCAAAGATGAAATTTTCGCTTAAATCAAAAGTTATTTCCAGAACAATGAAAGTTTAGCAAAACGGAAAGTAAATGTTATGAAGGTTTGGTAATTGTAAATAAATACTAATCAACCTAGCTTATTTAAAAAGGATGCGGATACCATAAAACGGTAAATTCAAAATTGGCACAAATCAAATTTCCTTTGCCAACAGG
Source organism: uncultured Maribacter sp. (assembly GCA_964614665.1). GTDB lineage: Bacteria > Bacteroidota > Bacteroidia > Flavobacteriales > Flavobacteriaceae > Maribacter_C. Next base: position 56 of record CAZTLZ010000273.1, on the reverse strand, counting down.
GGAATTACCGAAGAAGGTTTTTTGTTACCTGACAGGTATGGTTCACTAGGTATTCG
>CAZTLZ010000272.1:0-3404 GCA_964614665.1 uncultured Maribacter sp. | reverse complement strand
TGTTTTCATAAAGATGGTATAAATCCCCTGTTAACAAAGTTGGTCCGTTTTCTACTAAGTCAAGGTATAATACTTGATGACCCGGTGTATGACCTGGCATCGATTTTATTACCACACTACCGTCACCAAAAACATCATGATCACCTTTTAATTTTTTGGTCTTAGTAAGCTCTTTAATCGCATTGTAATTGTCGGTATTCGACTTTTTAGACTCCTCGCTGGTAATGAAATTATGTTCGGCTTCTTGCACCAACCAAGTTGAATTTTTAAATATGTTGGCATGACCACTATGGTCAAAATGGGTATGTGAAAGCGCAATATATTCGATATCATCTATTCCCATTCCTATTGATCTCAACTGGTTCACTACGGAATCCTTTCTTGAAACCGTAAAGTTACCATCAGGTGAAGTAAATGGCTCTTCCATTGCGACAAGCCCTTCAGGAAGACCGGCATCCCACATCAAATTCCCATCTGGGTGACTGATGACATAAAATGCATCTGAAAATTCTTTTGTTTGACCATGATAAGTGGTGTCCTGCGAAAACAATTCCAAGTTGTTGACCATTACTGTACCTCCATCAAAAGTATATAACTTGATTTCTGGTTTTTTAATCTCTTCAGATTCTGCGCTTGTCTCGGCAACCTCTTTTTTTTGTTCCTTACAGGAATAGGTAACCGTTAGAATAACTAGAATTGCAATTATTTTTTTCATCTCTCTTTTTTTATCCTACTGAACCTTCCAAACTTATTTCTAGAAGTTTTTGGGCTTCAACGGCAAATTCCATAGGAAGTTTATTTAGCACCTCTTTACTAAAGCCATTTACGATTAAGGCAATAGCCTTTTCTGTATCAATACCTCTTTGGTTACAATAGAAAATCTGGTCTTCCCCTATCTTACTGGTTGTAGCCTCGTGTTCTATTTGAGCTGATTTGTTTTTTACTTCTATATATGGGAAAGTATGTGCCCCACATTCATTCCCCATCAACAATGAATCACACTGTGAAAAGTTCCGTGCATTTTTGGCCCGGCTATTTACTTGTACCAAGCCCCGATAACTGTTTTGGGATTTCCCAGCGGAAATTCCCTTTGAAATAATGGTACTCTTGGTATTCTTACCTAAGTGAATCATTTTGGTACCTGTATCCGCCTGTTGAAAATTGTTCGTAACGGCAATAGAATAAAACTCGCCTACGGAGTTGTCTCCTTTCAATACGCAACTAGGATATTTCCATGTAACCGCGGAACCTGTCTCCACTTGGGTCCAAGAAATTTTGGAATTCTTTTCACACAACCCTCTTTTGGTTACAAAGTTGTAAACGCCTCCTTTTCCTTCTGCATTTCCAGGATACCAGTTTTGTACAGTTGAGTATTTTATTTCAGCATCATCTAGCGCAATGAGCTCAACAACGGCCGCATGCAATTGATTTTCATCTCGAGAAGGGGCCGTACATCCTTCCAAATAACTCACATAACTACTTTCATCTGCAATTACCAAGGTACGTTCGAACTGCCCTGTACCTCCTTCATTAATCCTGAAATAAGTGGATAATTCCATAGGACATTTTATTCCTTTTGGAATATAGCAGAACGAACCATCAGTGAAAACTGCCGAATTTAAGGCAGCATAGAAGTTATCTGTTTTTGGAACAACCGTGCCCATATATTTTTTAACCAATTCAGGATGTTCTTGAATAGCTTCGGAAATAGGCATGAAGATAATCCCCTTTTCCGCTAAGGTCTTTTTGAAAGTAGTTGCTACAGAAACCGAATCTACAACAATATCTACAGCGACATTTTGTAATTTCTTTTGTTCATCAACAGAAATTCCCAATTTTCGATACATTTCCAGCAAATCGGGGTCCACATCATCCAAAGATTTATTAGGGTCCGCCGCTTTTGGGGCAGAATAGTAGCTTATTGCCTGAAAATCTGGTTTTTCATAATGAACATTTGCCCATTCTGGTTCTTCCATTTTTTCCCAGATACGAAAGGCTTCCAAACGCCATTCGGTCATCCATTCGGGCTCGTTTTTCTTTTTTGAAATCGCTCGAACAACCTCTTCATTCAATCCTTTTGGGAAAGTATCAGACTTAATATCCGTATAGAAACCATATTCATATTCTTTGGTTTCTAACTCCTTTTTTAGTTCCTCTTCAGTATATGCCATTCTCTAGTATGTCAGATTATAGTGAAAAGCTCTCGCCACAACCGCAAGTTCGCTGTGCATTTGGGTTGTTGAATACGAACCCTTTTCCATTTAGACCACCAGAATATTCCAATACCGTGCCCACCAAGTACAAAAAGCTTTTCTTATCTACGATGATGCGGACGTCATTGTCTTCAAAGACTTTATCGGTATCACCCATCTTATTGTCAAAATCCAATTCATATGATAGACCGCTACAGCCACCACTTTTGACACCTACTCGAACATAGTCCGTTGTAGCATCAAAGCCTTCCTCTGTCATCAGATTGATGACTTTTTGTTTAGCCGTTTCCGATACTTGAATCATTGTTGTCTAGATTTAATCTAAATAGTAGGCAAATATAAGCCATTCGTCGCTTTTTAACATAACAGCTAACATTAAAATAACAAATCTTTGGATAGGGGTTTTCTATAGGGAATAGGGATTAAATAGCGAAAAGGTGTAAATCCCTTGTAAGATATAGTTAGAAATGTTTATTTGATTTTGATAATCACGGCATCTGACTTTCCTTTGTTATCAACATCCATAAAATCAGTACTTGCCGACTCACCAACCAAAACAATGGCTCCCGTAGTTGTTTCGACGGCATCAAAACCATAATCGAGCCCACTACCCCCAAATGTCTTTTGCCAAACCATATTGCCATTTGCGTCGGTTTTTAGCAACCAGATATCGTTTTCACCAGCATTGGAATCTGAATCCATATCAGTACTTTTTGAATTACCGGTAATTATATAGCCGCCATCGTTGCTAACAATTACACTTTCGGAAGCGTCAAATTGTGTACCACCAAAAGACTTATTCCAAACTAGATTCCCTTCGCCATCAATCTTGATCAGCCAAATATCAGATTCCCCGTGGTTCTTCCAAACATCAACATCATTACTAAAAGTGCTTCCGGTGATTACATACCCGCCATCTTTGGTTTTAGCGATATCTTGCGCTCTTTCAATTCCTGTTCCTCCAAATGAATGTTGCCACACTAAGTCTCCAGTATCATCTACCTTTACAGCCCAAAAATCATAGCTCCCCCTAGAATTATTGACGTCAAAATCATCACTCTCTGTAAAACCCGCCATCACATAACCGCCATCATCCGCTCTTACTGCGGCATGGGCCCTATCATTATTGGTGCCTCCGTAATACCCTCGCCACTGCACCTCGGCCTTTTCATTGATTTTAGTTCCCCAAAA
>CAZTLZ010000271.1:0-3448 GCA_964614665.1 uncultured Maribacter sp. | reverse complement strand
ATATTCTCTGATAAGTTTCTTTTAAAACGACCCGTTTTGAATGCCATTACGCATCCGGAAAAAGCTGTGTTGTTGCTAGATGAAATCGATAGGGCGGATGAAGAATTTGAAAGTTTTTTATTGGAAGTACTTTCTGATTGGCAAGTGACCATTCCTGAAATAGGAACAATTAAAGCCACCAACAAACCCCAAATTATTTTAACAGGAAATCGAACGAGAGAATTGTCGGAAGCACTCCGCAGAAGATGCCTATACCTATGGATCGACTATCCTACTTTTGAAAAAGAATTGGCAATTGTGAAGTCCAAAGTTCCTGAAATCGACCAAGAATTAGGCGTGCAAATTTGTGCTTTTATGAAGGAGTTACGGGAAATGAAACTAGAAAAAACTCCGGGTATTTCAGAAACAATCGATTGGGCTAGGGCATTGGCCAGTATGCACTTAAAGCATTTAGATAAACAAACAGTTGAAGACACATTAGGTGTGGTTTTAAAAGATTGGCAAGATATGCGACATACCCAAGATTCACTTTCTGAACTTTTGGAGCGCACTGGGGTTACCTCAAGAATTGGTTGAAAAGGTTTTAAGCACGAAGCACGAAGCATGAGGTCGGAAGTTTTTAATTGGGAAATGTTATGAAATTAAATACGAAGAAGCATTCAATCATCATCAATATGATGATCACTTTCAGAAATAAAATTTAAATATTCCACGCTTCATGCCCCCAACTTCAAGCATTACATATAAAACAGAGCTCTCGGCAAATGTTGTTTTGCTCTGTCGTTTTCTGCGAAAAAAAAGCTTCAATATAACCGCTACAGAAGAAGCCGACGCTTTAAGGGCTATTTCATTCTTACCCATTCATTCTGAAGACTATTTCCGTGAAGCGTTGAAATCTGTTTTGACCAAGAGCCAGTTCCAGCGAACAAAATTTGACGAGTACTATCATGAGTTTAAAGAACAACTGAAAAAAGCGACTGATTCAAAAGTCAAAGAATTACCTGAAGAACAGCAAAAACCTGAAAAGAAAAGCAAAGAGGCACAATTTGAGGCCTTAAAAGATTGGTTGAACTTGAGCCCTTCCGAGGAAGAGAAAGAAGTGGCTGCCTTTAGCGATTTGGAAGTACTGACCAAAAAGAACTTTCTAGACTTAAGTGAGGACGAGATGCGATTAATGATGCGGGTGCTTCAGAAACTGGCCCGCAAAATGGCACATCAGAAAAGCCGATTACACAAGAAATCTAAAAGGCACCAATATTTAGATTTGAAACAAACCATTCGTACCAATTTGAGAAGGGGTGGAGAAATTCAACAGCTGATTTTCTCGGAAAAGAAAAACCGCAAACTGAAACTCGTGCTCCTCTGTGATGTCAGCCGGTCGATGGATTTATACAGCCGTTTTTTTATCCACCTTATTTATGCTTTTCAAAATGCTTACGACAAAATTGAAACCTTGGTTTTCAGTACAGCGTTGCATAGAGTTAGTGAAATATTGGATAACAATGAGTTTGATAAGGCATTTAAAACTATTTCTGAACGCGTACCACATTGGTCTGGCGGAACAACTATTGGTTCTTGTCTGCAGGATTTTACCCAAAACCATGGACATGGACTCCTCGACAAAAAAACAATTGTTTTGATTTTATCCGATGGATGGGATACTGGTGAGCCAGAGGTGATGAAAGAGGCTATGAAAACTATTTATAAAAAATCAAAAAAAGTGATTTGGTTGAATCCATTAGCGGGTAGTCCTGACTTTTCTCCTGAAGCCATCGGCATGAAAACGGCCTTACCTTATATAGATGTATTGGCATCTGCTCATAATTTGGAAAGTCTGAAAAAGGTTTTGCAACAACTTCGAAGCAAGAGAAACTTGTTGAAAGGGCAGCATATTTAAGGTCAATTCGCGATAAATGTAAAGTTATTGCCAAAATATCATGAATTAAACAAAAATTCATTGATAAATTCACGAGAATATCGACACTTCTTTTTATCTTGATAGACCTTAATGGTTAAGTAAAATCTGTTGTCATTTCGACCGTGCTCTATATGGCAGATACAACTTGACTTTATTTTTCGAGAAACACTTTAATCTTAATTATATATGCAAATTTCAGTAAAGATCAATGGTAAGACGTATGACCATGATATCGAGCCGCGCATAAGCTTGGCCCAATATTTACGGGAGACGTTGAACCTTACCGGCACGCATATCGGCTGTGACACCAGCGGATGTGGCGCATGTACCGTCCATGTGGATGGTGCCGCAGCAAAGGCCTGCACACTTTTGGCAGTACAAGTAAATGGCTGTGAAATCAAGACCATAGAGGGAATGGCGAACGGAAACGAAATGCACCCGATTCAAGAGGCTTTCAAAGAAAATCATGGTCTGCAATGTGGATTCTGTACTCCTGGTATGGTGATGACCGCAGCTGATATTCTAAAGAACAATCCGAATCCATCCGAAGAAGAAATACGTCACGGATTGGAAGGTAACTTCTGTAGATGTACGGGTTATCAGAATATTGTAAAATCGGTACAACAAGCCGCTGAAAAAATAAATTCATAAGCTATGGAAACGTATATAGGAAAATCTGTAAAAAGACGAGAAGATAATCGGTTTCTAAAAGGAGCTGGAAAATATACCGACGATATCAAACTGCCCGGCATGACGCAAGCAGCTTTTGTGCGAAGCCCTTATGCCCATGCAAAAGTATTAAGTGTAGATACCTCTGCCGCTTCAAAAGCAGAAGGTGTAGTTGCGGTGTATACCGGAAGCGATGCCTGCGGTGCATTTGGGGTACCTTGTGGATGGCAAGTAGATTTCAAGAATGGGGAAACCATGAGAGAACCTTTGCACCCGCTTTTGGCGAAGGATAAAATCAATCATTTAGGGGAAGCAGTGGCCATCGTAATAGCCGAATCTTTGGAGTTGGCCCGTGATGCAGCTGAACTGGTAGATGTGAAATATGAAGATTTACCAGCGGTTACATGCCCTAAGAAGGCCATGGAACCCGGTGCACCTAAGGTACATGATCAATGGGATGATAATGCAGCTTTTGATTGGTGTATTGGAAATGATAGGGAAGAGGTAGAAGCTGCTTTGGCAGGCGCACATCACGTCACAGAGATGACGTATAAGAATCATCGTTTGGCGCCGAATGCCATCGAGCCAAGAAGTTATATATCCGATTATGATGTAAATGCAGATAAATGGACTTTATATACGAGTACGCAAAATCCGCATTTAGTGCGATTGTTACTTTGTGCTTTTGCTTTGGGCATTCCCGAACATAAAGTACGAGTAGTGTCTTATGATGTAGGTGGCGGATTTGGAAGTAAAATTTATCATTACACAGAGGAAGCGCTTTTGACTTGGGTATCTAAAGAAATAGGAAGACCGGTAAAATGGACCTCGGATAGAACCGAGGCTTTTTTGACCGACGCC
>CAZTLZ010000270.1:0-3452 GCA_964614665.1 uncultured Maribacter sp. | reverse complement strand
TTAATGTATTACGACACTTCTGTTGCAAGTATATGGACAAGTTATGACTGAACTATGTCGTATATATGTCGATTTCGTTACAACACACAGAACCACAAACAGGCAACAACACAAACCTCGTGGTCTCATACGATTTATTTGATCGCACCGTTAAAACTATTTGACAGGTTTGCCTAAATCGACGACTATGTGATCACAATGAAAAATTTAAACAAAGCCATTTACCTCATGACCGTGCGTCTCCACTGGAAACGTCCACGGCAGCCTTTGGTGTTTGATCGATGATCTAATTTTTCATTTCAATAAATATCAAAAGGCCGCTACTAAACCAGCGGCCTTTTTTTATGCCCAGGGATGGGCGGTATTCCGCAAAGAGCCAGGGATGGCGGTGCGGTTATGCCCATGGATGGGAGGTATTCCGCAAGGAGCCAGGGACGGCGGTGCGGTTATGCCCATGGATGGGAGGTATTCCGCAAGGAGCCAGGGATGGTGGTGCAGTTATGCCCAGAAATGGCAATGCCGAAGGCAAGATATAAATACAGCCACAAAAAGAATTAACACCAAAACAAATTAATCAACTACCCAACAAAGGAGGAAGAAAAAGTGTCAGTCCCAATCTCATATCTCACAGTCATCCTTATCTGGAGCACCACACCTCTAGCTATCCAATGGAGCGGCAATGATGTAGGTTTTCAATTTGGTGTAGCAGCACGCATGGCCATCGGGCTAATCGCGTTACTGCTTCTACTGCGCATCATGAAGATTAATTTTCCCTGGCACGAAAAAGCACGACGCATTTATCTGATTAGCGGTATAACACTCTATTTAGCGATGAGCTTTGTCTACTGGGGAGCACAGCAGATACCCAGTGGCTGGATCTCTGTGATATTTGGTTTATCGCCTATCATCACTAGCGTTTTAGCTTCATTTATACTAAAAGATTCACGACTCTCGAGTATGCGTATCAGCGGCATGCTCATTGGTCTGATAGGATTATTCGTGGTATTTATCGAAGGTGTATCTATTTCGAAATATGCGATGTTGGGCATTGCCGCTACTGTCGTTGCGGCAAGTTCACAATCCATAGGGTCTGTTCTGTTAAAGCAGCAACAACCCGATTTTCACCCGATTGCGATTACAGCCGGTAGCGTGACTATCGCACTACCACTGTTTATTCTCAATTGCCTGTTCGTCGGTGGCTGGCCCGAAACCATCCCGATGAAATCGGCCCTGTCTATTATTTATCTGGGCATCATTGGCTCGGCTGTCGGCTTTCCGTTATATTTTTATCTACTAAAAAAACTAGCGCCCGAACGAGTTGCCATTGTTACATTAATAACGCCGATCACCGCTTTATTGCTGGGCGCATTTTTTAATGGTGAAACCATCAGCGGTAAAGTCTGGTTAGGCACAGCCTTCATCCTGACTGGATTAGCCATTTATGAATACGGAAAATATCTACCGCATGTAAAAAAATGGAAAATACGCTGGTTACAACGGCCACTATAGTAGTACCAATGAAAATAAAATTTTACGTCATTATGAGTGAAACGTAGCAACCTCATGCACACGACTCTGTCGCTTAAAAGGGTAGCAACGCTTCGCTCATAATGACGGATTTTAACTTTTGACTGTTCACAGAAATCTGTATGGAACCTTTAAAGAATCTCTACAACAAAACACTGCTAAACAATCTTGCTAACGAGATTGAGAAGCAATATTCCGCTTTTGATAAAACGGCGTTCAAAAAAAATGTTTTTGATAAACACTGGAAGGAAAAAGAACTGAAACAACGTATGCGTCATATTGCTGAATCATTGCACCAGCATTTACCATCAAACTATAAAAAAACCATCAAGATTCTAAAACCAGTTTCTGAAAAATTCGAAGGTTTTGAATACATGTTCTTCCAGGACTATGTCGAATGTTATGGACTGGATGATTTCGAAACGTCCATCGATGCACTGGAACACTTTACAAAATACGCTAGCTCCGAATTCGCCGTCCGTGCTTTTATCCTGCAGGACGAAAAACGCATGATGCAACAGATGCTCAATTGGGCAAAATCAGACAACCATCACGTCCGTCGACTGGCATCAGAAGGTTGTCGCCCTCGCCTGCCCTGGGCCATAGCATTACCCGCTTTTAAAAAGAACCCGACACCCGTCTTACCACTATTAAAAATGCTTATGTTAGATGAGAGCGAATACGTCCGACGTAGTGTCGCTAACAATTTGAACGATATCGCCAAAGACAACCCGCACATCATTATCGACTGGGCAAAACAGTGGCTGGGAAAATCTCCTGACACTGACCGTCTAATCAAACATGCTTGTCGCACTTTGCTAAAACAGGGCAACCAGAAAACCTTATCGCTATTTGGTTATGCACAGGCTAAACACATCGAAGTAAAACATTTCAAACTTCAAAAAAACGTTACTGCTGGCAACAAACTCGACTTTTCCTTTACATTAAACAGCAAGAAAAAAAGCCTGGGTAGATGTCGTATCGAGTTCGCCATCGACTTCGTCAAAGCCAATGGCAGTCTGAGTCGTAAGGTCTTTAAAATTTCAGAAGCCGACTACGCTGAAAAGGAAAAAAAGGTAACAAAATATTATTCATTTAAAAAAATTTCCACCCGAAAATATTATGCTGGCAAACACCAACTCACCATCATTGTTAATGGTGTCGATCAAATCAAAAAACCTTTCGAGCTACTTATTTAAAACATCGATTCCTCTATTTTCCATAGACCATAACAAGAGTTAAAAAGATATATATAAATACAGCAGCCCCAGCGTTATGGCTATACCGATCACACCCATCAAAACGGTGCTACCGTGATTATTGCGCCACCCCCTCACTATCCAATAAGTTTCCAGGCCGACCACACCCGCCGCTGCGCCGTAAGCAATAAAAAGCCCTTTATTCTCGATGTCAGTCGATATTATAAACATAATGTAAAAAACGAATGCCACTGCAATTGGTGTAAGAGAAAATATCCAGTCTTCACCTTCGCCTGTATTCCTGTTTGTTTTTAACAGTTTCTCCAGCTTGCCTTCTTCACTCATAATCACCACCTTCTCAAGTTATGTATGTACAGATACTAGCTTTTACCCCATATAATCACATACAAATAAGAAACTCAAAATCTGCCACTAATTAGCTACCATCAATTCATCAAATCAGTAACATATGACTAATGTAACCCCACAGAGATAATCATTTTTTCACTACAAAAAAATTGATAAATAAAAAAATAACCTGTTTTGCCAACAGCTTTTAGTGATAAATTTTTATCGTTTTTAGCGATACCGTATTCTTAATATTTTATCCAGAAATATTCCCTATATTTTTCACTCTAAGATGACTTTTTAAAACTGCTCACATGTTTTATGTTATTACCCCAAAAAAATTTTATATGGGCACATTCTTATGTTCTAATTCGCTGT
>CAZTLZ010000269.1:0-3454 GCA_964614665.1 uncultured Maribacter sp. | reverse complement strand
CGAGTCCAGTCCCCGCTACTACGAAACCAGAAGTTATGCTTCTGGTTTTTTTATTTAGCGAATCTTCGAAGCGCGCTTCAGAAGGGCAGCGTAATAAAGCCAGCAGCCACACGGCTATTGGTTTTGTAGTAAAGCTACCCTCAAGGCCCATTTCGAAACGAAGTGAAGAAATGAATCCAGTCCCCGCTACTAGTAGAAATCCTCATCCCTACAGATGAGGATTTTTTTTGTTCTATGCAAGAATTCGTAGTCTACATATTGTACTCCCATAAGTTCGACAAAAAATATATCGGATTCACTACATCGATCATCGACCGGTTCAAATCACATAATGAAGCAGCGACCAAAGGATGGACAATCAAATTCAGACCATGGAAAGTTGTTCATGTAGAATTCTTCGAAACCAAGAAAGAAGCGATGAACAGAGAAAAATGGCTCAAAGACAACATTACCCTATCATGAAAGGGCTCCTATCCGCCAAAGGCGGACACTGGTTCAAGTCCAGTTGAAATCGTTACGATTAGAGTGGTTGGAATTTCGCCGTTACTTTACGCATTGTGATTTAATTCAGTATCACTCAATTACAATGAGTGTTTCAATTATGACGCCGCATATAAAGACACCGATAAAAACTATAATTTGGCAACTTTAATACTCGTAAGCCCATCTGCCGATTTGCGTACTTTTGATGTTTCTAGATTCCGAGCATTGATTTTTCCCATTCCATCCAAATGTAAATCTGATTCATCTGCTTTTCCTGAAAAGCTCATAGAACATAATCCATCTAAATCAACTTCTAATCTTTGAACGTCTACTTCAATTTCTCCTTTGATAAGCCCATCGCCTTTTACACTAAAACTGTCCCCCGAAACGGAATCAATGGAATAGACATATACCAAACCATCCATATTAATTCCTTTTAACTCTGGGTGCGTCAAATTCACTTTGATTTTAGGAGCAGAATGGCGTTTTCTAGAACCGCCGTAGCGTTGCTTTTTACGAAGTTGTATGTACAAGGTATTATTTTGAACAGTGATTCGATAATCCTCCATTTTTTGCTCATTTCTTGTTTCAAGACTCACTTTGGTATCAGGGCCTTCTTTTAAATATAGGCGTATGTTTCCGTCTAGTCGTACATTATCAAAGGATTCTTCGAGATTTAGGGTTTCGGTATACTGCCCGATGACACTGCATACCGCTAAGAGCATTCCGGCTAGTAGTAAACTTGCTTTTTTCATGATTGTTTCGTTTTTAAATGGATGAATAGTACTTCTATTTATCTAAAGACGTAGTTATCTTCCCATTTGTTACACTTACCGCCTTAAAATATATTGTCGGATAAAACTATACCCATCAAATCATCTTTTAAAATACATAAAGCACGTGGCATAGTACCCTCTTTTCATTGTTCAATTCTGGGGCGAACAATATTTGTAACAGTCTTATTTAAAGGAAGTAACCAATAAAAGGAAGTTCTTATTTGAATCACCCCACAACATTACTCAACTTAAACATCGGCAGATACATAGAAATCAAAATCACCCCTACAAAAACTCCAATGATGATGATGATGAGTGGCTCCATCAAGGTCGACAGTAATTTTGATTTCTGTTGTACTTCAATCGCATATTGTTGGTTGAGGCGTTCGAAGATATATTCGGTTTGATTGGTTTCCTCGGCTACTTTTACCAAGGATACCATTTTGTTATCGAAGATTTTATTTTCTGCCATACTCTTGTTCAAGCTTGTTCCTGCCAATACTCCTTTTTCTACATTGGTTAAAGCACTATTTAGAGGATAAAAGTCAATCATCTTTTTTACCATTTGTATACTATGCAGCATCGGCACTTTCGAAGAAGTCAACAAAGCAACCGCCTGTGTGAACTGTGCCAAATACACCGAACTAATAAAACTTCCGATATAAGGTATCTTCAAAAGCAGCTTGTCTTTTCCTTCTTTGTACCACTCCTTTTTGGCAAAGGTTTTCCGAAGTACCAATAAGGTTCCTATGAATAACAATACCAACCAACCATAGTTCCCTATAAAATTAGAAGCGCTTATGATAAACTTGGTAATAGGGGGAAGATCCACACCGTTCTGCTTAAAAATATCCTCGAACATAGGTACAACCATACGTAGCATGAATATGACTACCAAAACAGCGGTACTCAAAATAATGATGGGATACGTCATCGCGCTTGTCAATTGTCTGCGCTGTTCGTTTTTTCGCTCATAGAACTTTCCGAGCTCTTCAACAATTCTGGTCAACGTGCCTGTCTCCTCTCCTATTTTTACCGAATAATATTCGTACTCGGTAAATTCAGATCGTTTTTCAAGCACTTCGAAAAAACTTTGGCCTGCGACCAAGGCATCGACCATTTCGCCATAAAAAAGCTGTAGCTTTTCCTTTTTTTGATTCTCTTGAATCAAGATAAGGGCGTCCTTCAAATTAATACCGGCTTTTAAAAGCACCCCTAGTTCCGAATAGAAATCTTCTTTCTTCTTATTGCCAAAAGGCTTGCTCAAAGCGATTTCAGTTTGAAGCAGATTCGAGAACCAATCCTTTTCAGAGCTGGTCTTTTCCTCGGTCACTAATGAATCTAAATTAAATCCGCTCATTGTTGTCGATTTACATAGGTAGCCGGAGCATTCTCCTTAAACACAAATATTTGCTGATAGCCGGTTTCTTTCGTTGTCTTCAGTTCAATTGCATCGATCTCGCCTGTATTTCTTATTTCATTGTTGAAATAAAAGGCTCTTTTATCCAATTGTATGTCAAAAGTGTCCTTCTCGGTAACAACATATGAATCACTCATGGCATACCATTTTTCCTCAAGTTCATTACTGAAGTACAATACTTCTTTTTTCGGGTCAAAGTGCGCATAGGAATAGCGATTGAAATCAATCCATAGGGATTGTCGCAATTTGTTGGCTTCCAACTTCACCCCATAAATTCCCTCAATGCTATGCATTTGATTTTGAACCAAATTGAGTACTGAAAATGCCATACCCACAACAATCGATGTGATGATCAAGACCACCATCATTTCTTGTAGCGAAAACGCCTGTACTTTTTGATTCTTAATCTTCATTCGTAATATAATTGGTCACTATTGCATGCGTAATTGGATTTTCAGCTTCCATGGTTACAAGGGACTTATCACCCGATCCTTGCTTGGAAATCGTGATTTCCCATGATTCAAAATCTTCGTAATAGGGTAATTCAAGACCCTTGTTCTTATATTGATATTCCAAAACATGCAACCGCTCTTCTGCCAACTCGGTATTCTGACGGATACTACCCGACAGCAGATTGTTCAAAATCATACTGGACACCATAAAAACGATTACGATCAAGACCGTTGCCACCAAAGTTTCCATCAAGGTCGATGCCTTTACCCGATAATCGAGGTTTAAGTCCTTTGAGCCTTGCCTAGGGTTCAAGTTCATTTTC
>CAZTLZ010000268.1:0-3472 GCA_964614665.1 uncultured Maribacter sp. | reverse complement strand
ACTGGGGGCGGAACCGTTACTGTTATAAGGTGTTATCTGAACAAAAATTGGGGTGTTAAATGGAAGGTCAGCCGCTGGTTTGTAGGAAAGAACATTTCCTGCATCAAAATCATTTAAAATATCACTGCCCCCCATGGTAGTTCCAATAGATATGTGGTATCCATTGGCAGTTGGGCTATAATCCCAAGAAATTGTGCTGGCCACATTTACATTTATAGCTCCATCTGCTGGCGATTTACCAATCGTACATGGTGGGGGCGTGGTAACATCTGTTGTTGTAAAACTCTCAGTGTTACATTCAATGTTTTCGGCGTTGAGCAAAAACACGGTCAAGGTGACGTAAATCGGAACGTTGTCAGGAAGGCCCATTGGGGGCTGAAAGCTTGTGGCACTTCCGGTATTTCTATTATTGATAACTTCGCTACCGCCTGGAGTAGTACCAATTGAAATAAGATAACCAGGGGCGCCAACTACGGCTGTCCATGTAATTATTGTGTCAACAGGCACATCAATATCACCATCAAATGGCCCGTTTAAGGTGGGACAGGTCACTTGAGCATAGGCGATGCCTACACAGATGAATGCGATAAGAAATAGTAGTTTTTTTTTCATTTGAAAAAATCAAACATTCAATATACTTAAAGTCTATCTTTTAAGGGAAAAATGTCCCTTAAACTTCTTTCCATCTTCAAAGGTGACTTTGAACCAATAATCTGATGAGGGTAGTCGTTTTCCTTGAAAAGTCCCATCCCAACCAGGTTCACTAGAATTCAATTGAGTCATTAATATTCCAAAGCGATTGAAAATCGAAATATTTGCATTGGCCGTCTCCTTATCAACGCCTATGAGCTGCCACTGATCATTAAATCCATCCCCATTTGGGGTGAAGAACTTTGCAAATCCCATTACCGCAATTTCTTCTTCAACAATTCCGCAACCTCTTTTGTCCCTTACGAACAGGGTATGGAAGCCGGCATCGACATTTTGAAAACTATTTGAATCTTGGTATATGTCACCATCTAGAGAGTATTCATAACTACCCTCTCCAGAAACAAGTACCTCAACGGTATTGTCATTTGAGCCATCTTTTATTTTTATTTCTTGAAAGGCCGCTCGAGCTGAGGGTGAGACTACAAAATCAGACGTTGAGGTGCAGGTTATCATCTGACCACCCCTTTCATGAAGTATTCCGATTTCTAAACTGTATGAGCCACCTGCCGAGATCGATACCTGGCGGCGATCACCAATTTCTTGTATTTGACCTTCATCGATTTTATACCAGTTGTAGAAATCAAATCCTGAAGGAGCTTCGATAAGTAATGCCTCGCCATCGATACATACTTCATACGAATCCGCCAATTCGAAATCTGGGATGGGGTTCACCACTAAATTTAGCTGCTCAGCACCAAGGCATTGGTTGTTATCTTCTAAGCGCACATATATGGTGGTGTCCTCAGAAGTAATATCACCGATCAATACATTTTTTTCAAGAGCTAGATCATCTAGGCTTGAATAAAATGCTACATCCATATTCGGATACCCATTTTGTGCAATACTTTCAAGGTCAAACGTACCTTCGATAATAGTATCGCTAGCATTTTCATCGCACGACATTGCCGGACTCAAAATACTTTCATTTAGATTGGTTGGACTTACTTGCAGCATGATTTCTCCAAAATCCTCACATCCTGCACTATTGAAAACTTTATAAAAAATGGTTTGATTAAAGGCCGTAGTATTCGAATAGTTGTTTTGATTTACAATGGGATTATCATTTTCCCTATTAATCAAACTTTCATAAAAAAGCATTTGGTATTCCTGATTTGTTGTTAATTGTTCCAAATTGAAAACAGCAAAACCATCAGACGAATCGTTAATTTCTATATCACATTGGGTTAGAATCAAGCTACTGGTCTGGGGTATTGGAGCTACTTCGATTAGGGCCTCACCTATAATCGGGCATTCCAATGGGTCGTTCAAAGTGATTTCTATACGGTAGCGGCCTGAATCTAAAATTGAAGCACCCTGTATTTCGAAAATATTGCTATTGAAATTTGAAAAGGGCACCCCGTCTTTTGTCCATGAGTAGGTAGCACCGTCAATGTTTTCGGCTGCTAACCTTAGGTTTTCACCGTTACATATGGCGAGAGCATTTATCCCATTTCCATTGGAGTCGGTGATTAGATTTGTTTTATTCAAAAATGATTGAACGAAAGGAGGAAGGCCTTGCGTGGCATTTTTTGTGCCCAATGAAATGACATTATGACGGTATCCAGCATCTGTTCCTTGTTCGTTGGGTTTGTTAATAACACCTAAAAAGGGCGTTCCTTCCGTAAAACTATTTGCAATGGTTCTGTATATTTTACCATTCTCACCCAACTGTAGCGCTCCACGAAAAATAGACCTATCATCTAGAACAACCTGTGAGGACGAAATATCAATAGCTTCCAAATCAAATTGCAATAAGGTTGAGGAATGGCCCGTTTCTTCGCGTGAATCTTTGGAAGCATGCACATATAAATAGCGAACACTTGGTGAAAATTCTACTCCGTAAGAGGCTTTATTAGGCCCTGTGATTGAAAGTGACTGCTGGTTGGAAACAATACCTGTTTCCAAATCGAAATCATATATGAAAAGACCTCCGACCATATTGGCACTCGCTATTCGACCACCATCCGATGAAATTTTCAAATACCCTCGTGGGTCATCGATAGACAAATCTTCAAAGGTCGACTTCACCGACGTCTGAACAACCCCTGCTGAGGTAATTTCAAAGGCATGGTAGGTATTAAAATGACCCGTATCACCATTCTCGGAGGCAAGTGTTATCAGCCATATGGATTGATCTAAACAATTTTTTACCACAGCTGCCAATTTTTCTGAACTGTGGGTCAAAAGTGGTATGTTCTTTTCCACTACGGCCCCTTTTCCTCCATTTAGGGTGATGTCTACCGTTGAATAGTTCAGACCATGATCCGTATCTGTTTGGGATAAGGCCGTATCAGCGGTAAAAATATAGAATACATCTGGGTTGTCAGGTTGAGGTACGATGATTGCGGATTGAGTGCTCGAAGGGTCACCAAAAAGATCAGTTCCATTGACCATGATTTGATGGTCTTGATCATAAACAATAATACCATCGGTATAAAAAAGCAGACTGCCAGAAGAGTCAGATATTGCTGCGCAACCCTCAGCGGTATCCAATTGACCATCTTGGGTGGTATTCACGGTGCCATCATTATTGAAGATAATACCGGCACCGTTACCAAAGTACCAATTAGAGGTCTCTCCCTGCCCAAAAAGTAAGGTAGGAAAGGCCGAACACAATAGGATGACAATTGTGGCTTTCTTGATCATAGCGTTCTCTCAAGGAAGCTACAATATACTACAAATCTCTCTTCTTCAGTAATGTATAGGATAAATAGATGAAAATCGCTGTCCAGCAGAGTACTATTAGAATTTCGTACCAGTG
>CAZTLZ010000267.1:0-3502 GCA_964614665.1 uncultured Maribacter sp. | reverse complement strand
TTTTCATAACTAATGGTATAATCGATTGTCACAAGACCTGCATAAGAGGCTTGAAATGAAATGAGGTTTCCTTCGTCATCCCTTACTTTGTTGTCGTATAAATACGGAAACTCGTTCGTAGCAATACTTTTGATTTCTTTTTGGCTAAAGAAGTATAGTTCTGGACTGAACAGGTGAAACACCATACCAAACCAAATATGTAAAGCTGGCTGTACGGTTACATCGCTGAAAATACCTTTGTTGTTTTCTGTGAGTTCAAGGGTCAAGTCACTTTCGTCTATCCCCATTTGAAGCAATTGCCCATTCTCATCAAATTTCCATCTCAAGGGATAATAATCCGACTCGCCATCTACAATATAACTGTGGTTTAAAGGATTGTATTGAGTTGAAATCTCTCTCTCAGATAGATTTGAAATAAGTTCGATATCTGAAATAAAACTGAATTGTTCGTCGTAAGAAAAAGAAACTTCCCAATCCACACCATTTGTTATGTCATTGGTTACAGCCTTTGTGGGCAATGCATTTTCATTATATTCAAAATTTGTCACATAATTGACAATGAAGTCGTCGCTTCGCCTTATTTTAATTTGTTCTATATGATTTAGAGCATTGTACACCAACTCATATTCCATCATTTGACCAGTAGCGTATTCTAAAGAAATAGTTTTTGGAAAATATCCTTGCTCTATTTGTTCTTGTTGAACCTCATCTACTTGTTCTTGTTGAACCTCATCGTCATTTTTTTTTGAACAAGAAACGAGAATAATAAAAACTGTCAGCAGTCCGAGAATTTTATATGTTTTTTTCTTCATGATTGTTATATAAGACTTTTGATTTGTCATTTTTGGTCAATTCAATACCCAAACATCGTTATGGCGTATGGCGTTTATTTGTCCGGCGATAATCCAGATTTTTCCATTGAATACAGTTGCCGAATAATCGCTTCTCTCAAAAAAGAATTCCTCTGCTGAGTAGGCCTGTACCCATTCTTTTCCATCGTCACTGTACCATGCTGCGCCACTTGCAACCCCAGCACTTAAAAGCCATAACCTATCATCAAAGACTAAGAGGCGCTTTGCATCAACAATAGTAGGTATAGGCGAGCTAGCCGTAACCTTGATCCAACTTACCCCATCTTCACTTTCCCAGACATTGTTTGCATAAGTAAAAATTCCTTCCGGAACACCGCCAAAAAGTAACAGTTTGTCTTTAAAAACCACAGTTCCGTGGTTTGACATTTCTGGAAATGCTGCATTTGCAGTTGCTTGAACCCAGTCGGCACCATTTTCACTGAACCAAACGTCATTGTTTGCGCCCGATTCAGATCGACCCCCGATGACCCATATTTTGTTGTCATATGCTGTCGCCGTATGAGACCATCTCGGGGAGAAAGGAGCCTCAGCGACTACTTCAATCCAGTTAATACCATCGGTACTCGACCAAACATCGTTTGCAAAATCACCATCATAGCCACCAATGATCCAAAGCTTGTTGTCGAAGGCAACAGGGCTGTGAAAATTCCTTTTTGGGAATTGGGCCTCGGCCGTTGCCTCGATCCAATCCGTACCATTTTCGCTATACCAAACATCATTTCGTAGGTTTTCAGCCGCACCAGAAGATCCGGCAGTAATCCATAGCTTATTATCAAAGACCGTTGTCGAATGCCTGCTTCTTGGGGCAAAACCGGCGTCATCGACCAAAGGTTCCTCGGGGATGTTAAGGTTGCGGGTCGTAAATTTGTGAATACTACTTTGTGAAGTCATTCCGTTACTATCGGTTGCTACGACTTTCCAATAATAGTCTGAAATTAGGTTCAGCCGCTCGCTTAGTTGATAGGAAGTATCTGAAATATTACTTTCATATATTGTAGTCGGATTTTTTTCCTTTCCCAAGTACAGGTCATACGTGACCTCGCTGCCCTTTGAGTTCTTAGCGGACTCCCAACTTAGCGCTGGAAGGACATCCACCTCTGTTGCACTATCGGGAGCATCGATTAAACTAAAACTTAAAGGAGGTTCATTTTGCGATTCAATTTCTGGCGAAACCGAATCGTCATTTTTTTTTGAACAAGAAATGAGGATAATAAGAACTATCAGCGACCCGAGAATTTTATATATTTTGTTTTTCATGATTGTTTTTTTGTTTATTATTCTTTTAATGAAAAAGCAACCTCTACCCTATATATATTTTCACCTGGCTTGCGATCATAATACAGTGAGGTGAAAACTTTATAGTTTATTTCGTTTCTATCGATAACCTGCACAGCTTCTCCAAGTTTTTTTCCCATGCCTTTTGCAATTGATTCCGCCAATGCCCTTGCGTTGGCAATGGCTTTCTTTGAAAGTTCTCCAGCCATTTTTTCATCAAGTATTGAAGAGCAGCCATAACTTAACCGTTGAATGCCAAAGGTTTTGGTGGACATGAACTTTTGATAGTCTGCCAAAGACTTAGTTTCATATCTATAAATCGTTCCTTTTTTTTCGTACCCTAAATATTCATATGCATCGGAATCCTCTTTAACTTCAAGGGTATCCAACCCTTTTTTGTAAAGGGCTTCTAGATAATTGGTTTTCATTTGTTCAAGTGAAACAGCCTCTGACGGTAAGCTTGAGTAAGTAGTGCCCAAACTTACTATGGCCTCGAACAAAGGGTTCGGGTCTATGTAGTTTACGGTGCCGCTGACTTTGATTGTGGCGGTTTCTTGTGCGTTGGTGTATGCACAAAGCAATAGAAAAAGGATTATAGTATATTTCATAACAATTGATTTTAATTTTGTTCAAGGAGAATGTCTTCGTAAATAATGCGTAGATCAGCGGTATTTCCAGAAGCTGCTGTATAAATGTTCAAGCCTACCTGTAAAGTTTCCGGTAAATCGGTACGTGTATAAGTGTGCACCAAGTTCCAATCATTTGCGTCTAGGGCCTTTGAATACATTTTGAAATCGTTTCCTTGTCTTTGAATTCGCAACTCATGGTCTGAGGAAGCATCGGGCAAGGTTTCAAAATTTGAAGTGTCATTCTCGGTTGATTTATGCTCAACGCCAAGTTCATCGGTACCATTGTTTGATGATTCTGGGGTATTCCCCGATACTAGGTGCACGTAATTTTCACCGTTTGAATTGTCAGGGTTTCTAGCCATTAGACCACCGAGACAAATATTGCAATCGGAAAACAGCTCTTCATCTGATTTTTTTCGAACCAAAACCTTGGCCGATAGGGTAAAATCGCCGGTTACTTCTTTGTACAGTAGTCCCCCGGTGTTACTTTCGTACCACAAGGCATTTTCTTCCAAATTCAAAACCAACCGATTCGCTGTAGAATCAACACTGAAAACATCAGGATTAAAAGAGAGCCACGTACTGTTTTCGGTATCATTGCCAGCTGTTGGCTTTTCTTCTTCAATGGTTGTTTCTTTTTCCGTTTTATCTGAAGAACAGGAATAAAAAAGTACCACCCCAAAAGCGAACAAGGATAAAAAATAATACGATGTTTTGTTTATCATA
>CAZTLZ010000266.1:0-3526 GCA_964614665.1 uncultured Maribacter sp. | reverse complement strand
GCCTTAAAGGTAAACTACACGACAATTGAAGGCGATGTCTTTCAGAGTAGATAATCTTTTTTGGGATATTTGTTGTCTAGGTTATGTAAATACCTATAACCAAAATTTAATGGTAATTAACTGTGAAACAACACCAATCAAGAAACCGATAACTAGTTCCACCCTTGAGTGTGCTTTTAGGTAAAGTCTAGATGTGGCCACCAAACCGGTAAGCAAAATCAGTGCACTCAGGGCCAAGGTGATATTTATCTCAAAATGAACACTAAGGCATATGAGGTACATTAATATGCTACCCATGCCCATGAGGTGCATACTACTTTTGAAGTTTAGGAATAACATTAGAAGTGACGCCATAGTGGCGGCTATAAGTCCTACGAAGTAATAATGTAATTCTGCTGTGTAATTGTTGGGTATAACCTTGTAAACTACCATTAATAATAAGAGAATACTAATGTAAAGAGGGTAGCGACGCTCTTTTACCGAGGGCATAAAAACAGAGTGTATTATTCCAATATTCTTTAGAATAAGGTATGCAATGATGGGAATGATTACCGTTAAAATAAATATGGGGAGTATATTACCACTTTGCACTTCAATAGGATTGTATTTTGGGGTTATCATAAAATAGCAAACGGTACCTGCTACGGGAATGAACAAAGGGTGAAAAACATAAGAAATTATTTGTAGAAATAATCGCATCAAATTTGTTTTCTCAAACGTGCCACCGGAATATCTAGCTGTTCTCTATACTTAGCTACAGTTCTACGGGCAATGGGATAGCCCTTTTCTTTTAGAATCGTGGCTAGCTTATCATCGGTCAAGGGTTTTCTCTTTTCCTCTTCCCTGATAACCGTTTCCAATATCTTTTTGATTTCCTTGGTCGAGACATCTTCGCCCTGGTCGTTCTTCATTGATTCGGAAAAGTAATCTTTGATAAGTCTCGTGCCATATGGGGTGTCAACATACTTGCTATTGGCTACTCGCGAAACTGTTGATACATCCATGTCGATTTCATCCGCAATATCTTTTAATATCATGGGGCGCAGATTGCGTTCATCGCCAGTGAGAAAATATTCCTTTTGATATTGCATAATTGAGTTCATCGTAATGAACAACGTTTGTTGGCGTTGTCTAATAGCGTCAATAAACCATTTTGCGGCGTCTAATTTTTGCTTGATGAACATAATAGTGTCCTTCTGCGATTTCGACTTTTTTTTAGAATCTCTATAGCCTTTGAGCATATTACTATACTCTTTTGAAACATGAAGTTCTGGAGCATTTCTCCCATTTAAGGATAGTTCTAATTCACCTTCCACGATTCGAATAGAAAAATCAGGTACTACATGCTCTACTATTCTATTGTTGCCAGCATAAGAGCCACCTGGTTTTGGGTTGAGTTTTTCAATTTCTGAAATACCCTCTCTAAGCTCTTCCTCGGAGATATTGTGTTTTTGAAGCAACTTCTTGTAATGCTTTTTTGTAAACTGTTCAAAGGACTTTTCTAAAATGGCAATCGCCAGTTCAATACTTGGGGTTACTTCTTTTCGTCTCAATTGAATAATCAAACATTCTTCTAGAGAACGGGCACCTACTCCTGGAGGATCTAGTTCCTGAACGACATTTAAAACCTTTTTTATTGTTTGTTCATCGGTATACGTATTCTGTGTAAAGGCCAGATCATCAAGTATATCATCAATAGGCCTTCTGATATACCCACTTTCGTCAACACTGCCTACTAAGAATTCTGCAATGGTCCATTCAACATCATTAAGATATGAGGTATTTAGCTGACTAAGCAAATACTGATTGAATGATATGCCAGCGGCATAAGGCATACTTTTCTCGTCATCATCGGCGCTATGGTTATTTGCCCTAGTTCGATATTCAGGTATTTCGTCATCACTTAGATAGTCATCGATATTGATGTCCTCGGCGGTGATACTTTCATTGTCCAGTTCAGCTTCATAATTATCATCAAATTCATCGACCGCGTTATCAGGTTCTTCTTTTCCTCCTTCTAAGGCAGGGTTTTCTTCCAATTCTTGTTTTAATCTTTGTTCGAAAGCTTGTGTAGGCAGTTGAATCAATTTCATTAACTGAATCTGCTGTGGAGAGAGCTTCTGAGAAAGCTTGAATTGTAAGTACTGTTTTAGCATTGGGGTTGTTTCTACCTTTCTTATAAAGTTAAAGAATTCAATTTAAAACTCCGCATTTTGAGGTGTTCTCGGAAATGGAATTACATCCCTGATGTTACCCATGCCCGTAGCGAATAATACTAGCCGCTCAAAACCGAGACCAAAACCACTATGTACCGCTGTTCCAAATTTTCGAAGTTCTAAGTACCACCAGAGTTCTTCTTCAGGGATATCCAAGGCGGCCATTTTCTCCTTCAATACATCTAGGCGTTCTTCACGTTGCGAGCCACCTACTATTTCGCCTATACCCGGAAAGAGGATATCCATAGCGCGAACGGTCTTTTCGTCTTCGTTCAGACGCATATAGAATGCCTTTATTTTTGCTGGGTAGTCAAAAAGAATCACTGGACACTTAAAATGCTTTTCAACCAAGAAACGTTCATGTTCGCTTTGTAAATCTGCGCCCCATTCGTTAATAGGGTATTGAAATTTCTTCTTTTTGTTAGGCTTACTATTTCTAAGTATATCGATGGCCTCCGTATATGTCACACGTTTAAAGGTGTTGTCGGAGACGAACTTCAATTTTTCTATCAAGGCCATTTCACTACGTTCGACCTGCGGTTTTGTTTTCTCCTCTTGTAATAGTCGGTTTTCTAAAAACTCAAGGTCCTCCTGACAATGCTCCAAAACGTATTGAATTACGTTTTTGATAAAATCTTCCGCAAGGTCCATGTTGTCATCAAGATCATTAAAGGCAACCTCAGGCTCGATCATCCAGAATTCAGCTAGGTGTCTGGAAGTATTCGAATTTTCCGCTCTAAATGTTGGTCCGAAAGTATATACCTTACCAAGCCCCATAGCATATGCCTCAGCTTCCAACTGTCCGGATACGGTCAAATTGGTCTCTTTGCCGAAAAAATCTTCTTTATGGTTTACACTACCGTCTTCGTTTAAGGGCGGATTTTTTTCATCCAAAGTGCTCACTCGAAACATCTCACCAGCTCCTTCCGCATCCGAGCCCGTTATAATCGGTGCGTGGAAGTAATAAAATCCGTTTTCCCTAAAATAATTATGTACGGCGAAAGCCAATGCAGAGCGAACTCGCATAACAGCGCTGAAAGTATTGGTGCGTACCCTTAGGTGTGCCTGTTCTCTTAAGAACTCCATGGAGTGTTTCTTGGGCTGAATAGGATAGACCTCTGGGTCAGCACCACCATGTACGAATATATCGGTTGCCTGGATCTCTACACTTTGCCCTCTTCCTTGACTTTCGACAAAAGCACCGGTGATTTTCAGTGCAGCGCCAGTATTGATTTGCTTTAACAATGATTCGTCCAGTTGCTCAAAGTCAACCACACATTGAATATTATTTATGGTGGAACCGTCGTTAA
>CAZTLZ010000265.1:0-3594 GCA_964614665.1 uncultured Maribacter sp. | reverse complement strand
TATATCGCAGTTTGTTTGAAGAGTTTTTTAAGCGGGTTCAATACCTAACAGATTAGAACCATAAAAGTACCCATTCTAAGAGAGCTGACAAAGTTTACTTATTGGTCGCCAAAATCAGTTTGTAGAAACGTCTTTTAGAACTATGACCTCATCTTCTTTCAAATCCATTTTTTTCATGGCCAGAACAGCAAAAAGAAGTGCTACGAATAGAAATAGCGCCGCTAGGGCGTAGGGTGCTCCAGGAAAGTATATCTGGGCATCTGGGCGTATGAAATAGTAAAACACGGAGGAGAAAATCAATTGCCCTACAATTGCCGTGATACTCACCAAACCTGTAATAGCCCCTTGAAGGTTGCCTTGTTCCTTTTCAGATACTTGATTTGAGATTACACCCTGAACAGTTGGCCCTGCTACGCCTCCAAAAGCATACGGAATCAAGAATGCGTATAGCATCCATGGTTCGGAAGCCTGTGAAAACAAAAACATTCCGATGGTCCATAGCAGAAATCCGACGATTACCGTTCTTTTCTTCCCTATCTTTCTTACCACAATGCCGACCAGAAAGCCTTGCGCAATAGCCACCAATAAACCAATAACCATAAGTGAAATTCCTATTTCTTTCGGACTCCAATCGTACCGTTCGATACCATAATAGGACCATGTCGATGGCAATGCTTGTCCTGCTAAATTCGCCAAAAAAAATGCAAAGATCAATAGTAATACTCCTTTATAATTTCTCAGACTTACTAAGGAAACTCCTGGAATCATTTTCAATACATTTATTGGTCTTCGGTTCTCGGGCGTCAAGGATTCTGGAACCAAAAAATACCCAAAAACAAAATTGGCAAAGGTTAAGCCTGCAGCTATATAGAATGGTAACCGAATATCTATTTCACCGAAAAAACCACCGATTCCCGGGCCGATTATAAATCCCAGTCCGAAAGCAGCACCTATCAATCCGAAGTTCTTTGCTTTCTCTTCAGGAGTACTGATGTCAGCAATATATGCGGATGCAACCGTGAAGCTTGCTCCTGTAATTCCAGCAAGAAATCGTCCAATAAATAAGAAAGTAATTGTTGGCGCCCATGCATGAATCAAATAGTCAATACTCAAACCTAGCAGCGCTAGAAGTAGAATAGGGCGTCTTCCAAATCTGTCGGAAATCTCACCCAGAACAGGTGAAAAAAGAAATTGCATTCCTGCGAAAGCGGTAGTTAGCCACATTCCGTAAATCACAGCCATTGCCGTTCCCTCTCCTGTCAATTTCATTATTAAATCGGGAATAATAGGAATAATGATGCCTATGCCAATGACATCGACCAGGATAGTTATAAAAATGAAGAGTAAAGCGGTTTTGTTCGATTGCATTGAAGCGACAAAAATCGGTTAAAAATTCGAATTAAAAGAAGGAATCTAGATTGATGGAAACAAAAAGCCTCACATTACTGTAAGGCTATATTATATTTGATTTTCTTAAGAAACCGAGGTTCTGTCGATACCTCTTTCTAATTATTTAGTGCCTCGGCACCACCAACAATTTCCAAAATTTCGTTGGTAATAGCTGCTTGTCTCGCTTTGTTATATGTTAATTTTAATTGATCTCTAAGCTCGGTTGCGTTGTCTGTAGCTTTATGCATTGCAGTCATACGTGCACCGTGCTCACTCGCAAACGAATCACGGATTCCTTTGTACAATTGTGTTTTTAAGGATTTTGGTATCAATTGCTCTACTATTTCTACCTTCGATGGCTCAAAGATATAATCGCCACTTGAACCTTCTGCTCCTTCAATCGGAACTATTGGCAAGAACTGCTCGGTCATTATAATTTGCGTCGCTGCGTTCTTGAATTTGTTATATACAATATCTATTCTATCGTACTCCCCTGTGGTGAATTTCTCCATCAAATCTTCCGCAATTACGGCAACATTATCAAAAGTCAAATCCTCATACAAATCACTATGATTTGAAAGAACAGTAGATTTTTTATTTAAAAAATCATTCGCTTTTTTACCGATAGTTATAAAATCAACTTGCTTTCCGGCATACGTGTCCTCAATCAAAATGGTACACTGCTTTAAAATATTCGAATTGAATGCCCCTGCAAGACCTCTGTTCGAAGTAACTGCAACTATCAATACTTTGTTGACCTCGCGGTTGTCGGAAAATTTACTCCCCGAATCACCATCTAAGCTGGCACTTAAACTCTGTAAAAGTTCGGTAAGCTTATCGGCATAAGGGCGCATGGCAGTAATAGCATCTTGAGCTTTCTTCAACTTCGCAGCAGATACCATTTTCATGGCACTGGTAATCTGCATCGTTGATGATACTGATGCTATTCTATTTCGTATTTCTTTAAGATTGGCCATTTTTCAAGTTATGAGTTACGAGTTCAGAGTTATGAGTTTTTGATTATCGCCACCAAAATTCTAATTAACTCTTCACACTTGTTCATCATTCCCTCAGGTACTTCTCTTCCAGTTGCTTTTAAAATCTTTAACCAATAAATGGTTTCATCTGCTTCTTTAAGAGCTATACCAAATTTGTTTTTGAAGTCTTTTGTACTGACTCCTCTTTGCGCTTCCCTTGTATTAGCACCAATACTTGTTCCGCTTTTCAATAATTGAGACGCTAATTCAAAATCCTTTCGGTCTTTTAAAAAATCACAATAGTTCACAATATCACAAGCAAACTCGAAACTTTTCTTTCTAATCGGACTTTCATTCAATCCCATATTAAATATGTCATTTATAAGTTTTAGTTATGTTTCAATTCTGAACTCATAACTTTTAACTCATAACTAACTCCTATATTTTCCTGATAAATCCTTGGCAACCATAGTCAATGTATCAATTACCTCATCGGTAAGTTTGCCAGATTTCAAAACACCTAGGACATCACTGTGTTTTGCTTTCAAGAACTCGATAAAATCTGTTTCAAATTCTTTTACTTTCTCTACAGGAACATCTCTTAACAAGTTCTTAGAGCCGGCATAGATAATTGCTACCTGATCTTCAACTGTAAAAGGGTCATTTTGTGCTTGCTTCAAGATTTCAACGTTACGACGTCCCTTTTCAATTACGTTCAAGGTTGCAGCATCCAAATCAGAACCGAATTTAGCAAATGCCTCCAATTCACGGAACTGTGCTTGATCCAATTTCAAAGTACCTGCTACTTTTTTCATCGATTTAATCTGCGCGTTACCACCCACACGAGATACCGAAATACCCACGTTGATGGCAGGACGCACACCTTGGTTGAATAAATCTTGTTCTAAGAAAATCTGTCCGTCAGTAATAGAAATTACGTTAGTTGGAATATATGCAGAAACGTCACCCGCTTGTGTTTCGATAATTGGCAATGCAGTTAATGACCCACCACCTTTTACCATTGGTTTCAAGGAATCGGGTAAATCGTTCATCTCTTTTGCAATTGCATCATCATTGATAATTTTTGCAGAACGCTCTAACAATCTAGAGTGAAGGTAAAAAACATCCCCTGGATAAGCTTCACGTCCTGGAGGTCTTCTTAATAAAAGAGATACTTCACGATAGGCAACCGCTTGTTTTGATAGGTCATCATAGATAATCAACGCTG
>CAZTLZ010000264.1:0-3654 GCA_964614665.1 uncultured Maribacter sp. | reverse complement strand
GAACCTTGAATGACGGTACCAAAAACCGGAGTGTTGCCAATTACACCATGGGCCAATCTCTCATAAGAGCCTGCAAATTTAAAACAAAGTTTTGTATGCACAAACATTTTCGATTACAATAATCGAAATCATGTATTCACCACTGCTGTTAAACCTTTGTCAAAAATCAATAGGCATGTTATAATGAATTCGTAAATTCGTCCCTTTCGTTAAGCACCCGTGTTGTGTTTCGTCTGTTGTGTTGGTTAAAGTGTAGCTATTTTTTGCCAGAAAAAGGCAAAAAATTAGTGCTGGCCAGGGCTGCGGAATCATTTTTTCGACACGGTACTGATGAAAAAGAACAAGACTTGGGCCGACTAAAACAGGCTTAACATAACACTTGATACATGTTTTCAAAGAACTTCGAAAAATGGGATGCCATCATTGGGTGGGTCGTTTTTTTTATAGCTTTCATTACCTATTTCATTACCGTTGAACCTACAAGTAGTTTTTGGGATGCTGGAGAATACATAGCCACCTCGGCCAAGCTACAAGTAGGTCACCCTCCCGGAGCACCGCTTTTGCAAATGATAGGGGCCTTTTTCGCCATGTTCGCCCTTGGGGATGATCAAGTCGCACGAATGGTAAATTTTGTTTCAGGAGCCTCAAGTGCTTTTACCATCTTGTTTATGTTTTGGACCATTACCAACCTCACAAGAAAACTGATTTCTAAAAAAGAACAATTGACCAATAGCAAGGCTATTGCTGTTTTGGGTAGCGGACTTGTAGGAAGTTTGGCATTTACCTATTCCGATAGTTTTTGGTTCAATGCCGGAGAGACGGAGGTATATGCCATGGCTAGCTTTATCATGGCTTTGTTATTATGGATGGGCCTCAAATGGACTGATAATTTAGAACACCCACGAGGTAATCGTTGGTTGGTCTTGATTTCTTTTGTGGTCGGTCTGACCTTTGGAATCCAGTTCATGGGCTTTTTGGCAATTCCTTCGATAGGTTTGCTCTACTATTTCAAAACCTACAAAAAAACCACGGTCAAGAATTTCTTGCTTGCGAATATTGCTGTAGTGGCAATTTTGATGTTGGTCTATAAATTTTCATTGACCTATGTGCTCCAGTTTTTTGGATGGGGCGAAGTATTTTTCGTCAACAATATCGGGTTGCCTTTTAATTCGGGATCCTTTATTATCGGACTTCTCTTCATAGCCGCCTTCTACTTTGGACTCAACTATACGAGAAAGAACAATTACAGAACGGCCAATACCATCGTACTCTGTTTAATGTTCTTGTTCCTCGGTTTTTCTTCTTGGATTATGTTGCCCATACGCGCCAATGCACAAGTAGTGATTAATGAAAACAATCCTGCGGATGCCAGGGCACTTTTAGCCTATTACAATCGCGAACAATATCCCGGGGTAGATAGTCCCGTTTATGGTGCATACTACTCCGATGCCTTTGCTCCTGCTGGAAAGGAAAAAGATGAGAAGCCCAAATACGAACGTGATGAAAAATCAGGTAAATACGTAATCGTTAACCATTTCAAAGATGCGTTGCAAGATGCACATCAAGATCATGTGGGCGTTTTACCGAGAATGTGGAGCACCCAGCATGCTGAAAATTATATGCGTTACTTTGGTCCGCTCGATTTCAAAATGAAGCAATCGAATGAAGAGCTGCGCGCTGCCGTCAAACAAGTAAAAGATGGTTTTGCCGCTGGCGAAATAGATGCGGAGCAATATATAAGTTTCCTTAGACGCTTCAGTGAATACATTGAGGTTGAACCCCCGTCGGTTTGGGACAATGTCAAATACATGTTCGAATTTCAATTCGGATATATGTATTGGCGTTATTTCATGTGGAACTTCACGGGAAAACAAAATGATGTGCAGGGGCGCTACAATCAAAACGGTAATTGGTTGAGTGGAATAGATTTCATAGATGGCCTGAGACCGGTTTTAGGTAGTCAGGAAAACCTTCCAAGTGATGTTGAAAACAACAAAGGACGAAACACCTACTACTTTCTACCACTTATTCTGGGAATCATAGGTCTGGTTTTTCAGATTTCGAAAAACCCCAAACAATTTTGGGTACTCTTTGTATTCTTTATGTTTACGGGTATCGCCATTCAGTTTTATACAAATCCTTACATATTTCAACCACGTGAACGTGACTATTCACTTGTGGGCTCTTTCTACATCTTCGCCCTGTGGATAGGTTTGGGCGTTTACGCCCTCTTCGATGAATTCCGAAAATTGGTGACTCCCAAAATACTGGCCCCGGCCATTACAATTGTTTGTCTATTGGCCGTGCCGACCGTTATGGCCTATCAAAATTGGGATGATCATGATCGGTCTAATCGTTTTACGGCCAATTCAACTGCCAAAGCCTATCTTGACTCTTGTCAGAAAGATGCAGGGGCCATATTGTTCACAATAGGCGATAATGATACCTTTCCTCTATGGTATGCCCAAGAAATAGAAGGATATCGCACAGATGTACGTGTTGTGTGTACGAGCCTCTTCGAAACAGATTGGTATATAGATCAAATGAAGCGCAAGGCATACGATAGTGATGCAATTCCTTCACAAATCAGCCATGAGAAATACCGTTGGGGTTCGCGCGATGTGCTCTACCATCAAAATGCAGATGCACTCTTTAATAAACAAGTGTCAGAAAGTCGTTGGACGGTGCAGGCATTCATTGATTGGGTCGATGGTGATAAACCTGAGACCAAATTGAAGTATTATTTTCAAAAAGCTGGTGCCGATCCTGATGCTTATTCCGAGAATGTTCAGAACATTGTGTATTATCCAACTACCAAAATCAGAGTCCCTGTAAATAGAAAAAATGTTTTGGAAAGTGGATTGGTCAAACAAAAAGATACGGCCCTCATTGTTGATTTTATTGACATTGATCTACCTTCAAGTGCCATTACCAAAAAGAGTATGATGATGCTTGATATTCTGGCCAACAATGATTGGAAGCGACCCATCTATTTTTCTGGAGGAAGTTTCGACAATGCCGAATTTATATGGATGAAAGATTATTTACAGTTAGATGGTCTTGCTTACAAACTCGTTCCTATTAAAACGGAACGTGAAAATGGTTTTGAAATGGGGCGAATTGATAGCGATATCATGTATGATATCGTTAAGAATTGGGAATGGGGAAATTCTAGCGACCCTAATATCTATCATGACACCCAAACCAGAATACAAGGGGTTACCTTTCGAAGTAATCTGGCCCGTTTGACGGAGACCTTACTTGAAGAGAACAAAATAGAAAAGGCAAAAGAAGTCATAGATATTGCAATGACCAATATACCCTTGGACCAGTTTGGTTATTACACATTGATTGAACCGTTCATAGATGGCTACTATAGAACTGGTGAGACTTCAAAAGCCCATGATCTTTTCGAAAGATTAAAAACCAAATATCAAGAACGCTTAAATTACTACTCATTGCTTCCGGTGGATCAAAAGATAGGCCATGGTGAAGATATATTAGGTGATATGGAAGCTTACAATCGTATTGTCGATATTTTGGTCATCAACAAGGATAAGGATAAGGCGGAAAAAGAAACACTTATTTTCAACGAGTATTTTGACAAGTTCTATGGAGATCAATTTGAGAACCCAAGGGATACACCTAGAGCTG
>CAZTLZ010000263.1:0-3663 GCA_964614665.1 uncultured Maribacter sp. | reverse complement strand
ATCCCAATCCTAGTGTATATTCCTTACCATTCTGTTCTGTCATTAGATTGTTGTCAAAACTTAAGGAAAGCATACGGTCCGAACGAACTTCCGCCAAAACACTCAGCGCATTTTTCATCTCAAAATCTAACCGGATTAAAGGATTAAACTGATCCGTCAGCACCACATTGTTTAGGATCAAGTCTGGTAAAAGGTCCCCATCTGTAACTTCACCGGGTTCCAAACGAAACTGTCCGTTTTCCTTTTCCAAATTGGTTTGAAAAGAGTTGATACTATAGGCAGCTCGATACCCATGACTTACTGAAAAACGCTTGAACTTCTTTTTGAACCACTTGTTTTTCATTAAACCGGTATACTTGATGTTCCAATTTGGAACAGGTATTTTTCGAAATACATCAAGGTTAACACGATTCGCATCTTGACCCGTGTAAGCTGCAAAGAATGCGGGAAGCAATACATCTTGCTGAGTTTTACTATATCTGTTAGGGAAACCTTCATCGTCAGTTCCAATGGACTGATTTCCCCTGTCCGATTCAAGTCGGTTTGCTACAGTGATCCTGTTCTCTTTAAACTGTTCGAAATTCTCGGATGTAAATTCATCGCTCTTACCAAAAACAGTACCGATCATTACTGTTGAAATACTAAAGTTTCCGAGATCATTACCTAGTAACCGGTTATAACTTAGTTCACCGGTTGAAATATCTTGATCGACCTCGAACGTTTCTTGATAATTAGATGCGAATTGTCGATCCGCTACCAAATCAATTGTTAAATCAGGTAATGGCTGTGCTGTGGCGGTTATATTCAACTGTTTATTGGTATTCTCTAGATATTGTGAGTTGAAACCATCGAACTGCGTTAACCAACCTTTTCTAGCCGCTTCAAAACGAACATCTGCCTGACTTCCGAATACAAAACCAATACTTGGTCTAGCAGTGCCAACAAAGCCTAGGGACTGTGTATACCCTGGCAATACTTTTCCATTGGACTCATTGTAATTGATGTTCAAACGCTTAATCATGGTTACCACATCGATAGCGGTATTAAAAAGCTTGCTAGTTTTTCTAGGCCCCTTCTTCTTTTTCTCCTCCTCATCACCAGCCTTGTTCGTTCGTACTGGTGCGGCATTTGCCTGTGTCTTGCCGTCACGTTTTTTAAGCCCCAATAGGTCATAGAACTTTTGCATGGACAATGAAGCGGTCATATTATGTGTGTTCGCATTTTGAACCGTATTGATTGCCTCGCCTGCAACCTCGATCAAAGCATCACCACCTCGTTGCCAATCAAAATTACTGGTATACGAATATTGGGCATTGATAAAATCAAGGGCAGGTATCTTACTAAATGGAATCTCATAGTTGAGCTCCAGTTGTTGTGCGTGGCGGTTGGGTTCGCCCAAATCCCAAAAACCGTCCCATAGTCCCAATTCCTCCCTAAATCCAGAATTAGGATTGCCTTCTTCATTAAAGTAATTTCTAACAATCGCATTGTTACTTCCCGTAAGGTTCAGTCGAAGTGATTTCGTAAAGCTGTAATTCACGGCATATTGCCAATTGAACAAATAATTTCGTTGTTGCAAGGTAGGTAGATCAAGTGCTTCGAAACCTTGTTGACTTACATCTCGGAAACGTTGCTGATTGAACTGTCTGTCGATATTTGAATTCAAAGAAATTGTTGTTGGTAATAGATTCAAATTCAAATCTTTCAACCATTTCCAATATTTACCTGTAAAAAGAGAATCCTTTTTGGCAAACGGTGCCACTTCTAAAGGTTGAAAGGCATGATTGTACACAAAGCCTGCATTTACACTTTGATCCCGCAATGCGGCGATTTCAAAATCTCGGTGCTCAGTTTCGTTATATGAATAGTTGAAAGTGAAGTTCTCGATATCATAAAAGTTGGCCTCGGCTTCCTCCCCACGATCTTTACGAACTCCAATTAAATTAATACTGGTTCTTTTTGTATAATCTTCGGCCTGTTCTTGAATATCATCTTTTGTTGGGGTCAAATCATCTGTAGCCGACTCGGGTGCTGCATCTATGCGATCTTGTAACTTCAGATCATCGTACACTGGATCGAACTCGGGTGTGATTAATTGTTCCGATATTCCATAATTGAATGGCAATTGTATTCCCAATTTCTTAGGAAGTAATTGTCCTACATTGATATTGGTGACTACATCATAAGCGATCGCATCTTCTCTGGCGCGCTCATTAGGCATTTGATCAATAGCACCGAAACCTGACGTACTAGTACTTCCTGTTGCTGTCACATTGGCAAAGTCGGCCATGTTCGCATCTATAGCACCAACAGCCGCCCAACCTCCATTGTTATCCAAACCAGCTAAACGTAGTTCGTTGAACCAGACTTCCCCCCTAGCAGGAATATTATCTGTATTTTTTACTCCGACCATCATACTCCGGATACTTCCCAAAGATGGGTTACCTTGAATACCTATACGGATTACTCCAGGTTGACGTGGTGCAAATTCGGCCACAGGTACAATATCTCCATCAAGAACATCGAAGAATCGAATTTCATTTAATGGATCGGTACCTATGTTTGCCAATCGCTCAGATTTCACTCTGTTCAAATCTGCCAACAACACCTCCATCTCATTGATATCTGGCCAGATTGTACTTTCAGTAGGGTTCGTGGTGGATGTAAACTGTAAGGGCAATTCGAGTTGGTAAAAATTTTGTGTAAAATCGGTTCCTATTCTTAAAAATCCAACTAGGGGGGTGTCATCGTCTGAATAATCTGTCTGAACAATCTTTTCAGCGTGCAAGAACATCTTCAGTTTCTTGTATTGACGTAAATCAATGCTCAAATTTTTAAATACCCCACGTGAATCTTCCGATTCTAAATTGTCAACAACAAATGAGAGTGATTGTTCATTCTGACGAATGATAGTGTTGTTATTATTCAAACGCTCTCTTTGCACACCTGGGGGCAGTACATATGGAATTGGCTGTCTGTTCGAGTTTTCTTCAATGTTAACTGCGTTTACATCAATGACGGTATCATCATCCGTTGGGTTGGAATCAACATTAGGATCTTGCAAGTTCTTGGTATAGGTACGCCAATCGCCACTCACCAAGTCAAGTGTTGCAAATCGTAGCACTGTCGGACTAGTAAAGCCGGTTAAATACATTCTCATAAAACTGATTGACCTGAAATCAGCAATACCACCAATTCGACGACCATTTCTCTTCTTTTGCCAATCAGCTTCGTCTATGGCAATGTCAGCCAGCGGAATTTTATATTGAATCCATCTTCTATTGACCACACTACCATCCGGAACTTCGCTACTCGGAACTAGTGCAGTATCCAAAATATCGGTAACATACTTATCATTTATCGTAGTATTAGGCTTGATAGGAATTCGATATTCGAAATAGCTATTGACCGTATTCATGGTCAGATCACGGTCAATATCCTCCACATCAGGTAAGGTGTTCGACCCACGATTGGTATTCGTTACTTCAACAGGGGAGTTACCATCGGGGTTGTTGAAATCTAAATATCGTGTCAAAATATCGCCCTCACGATTAAGGTAATATTGATAATTGTCCAAAGCTGGATCATCACCCAAGTTATTGTCAAAAACTGTGCTTTCCTCTCCATCTGCTAATCCATCAAAACCAACGTCTTGTAACCCTC
>CAZTLZ010000262.1:0-3696 GCA_964614665.1 uncultured Maribacter sp. | reverse complement strand
AGCTTACCAATATACATACCGGGGCGCATTCGAATATGCTCCTTCCAGTCGAGCGAACGAATGTTATCTTCGGTATACTGGGTGTTTTTTGCCATGTTATGGGAGTGTTAAGCTAGGTCTGCTAAGATAACACGACTTTAAAAAAAATAAAATACCTCTGTTATAAAGTAATTAACAATGGAAATGGAGGTTTTGTTGATAGTATACGGATCAAAAGTAGTTTGATTAATCTGTTGGTTTCCTACTAGATACCAAAGTCACTCCAGCAATAACAACAAACATTCCGAAAATCTGTAGATACGTTATACGTTCATCCAAAAAGAAGAATGCCAAAATAATCGTAGAGATAGGACCCAAGCTTCCAAAAACTGAAAAGGTCGAAGCACCCAAGCGTTGAATCGCAGCGGAGACTAAAAAAGACGGTAGCAATGTTGAGAAAATCGCCATGGCCAACCCTAGATAATAAACCTCCTCCGGGTAATCAAACAACTCAAAATCAGATACAGCGGCGTAGTGTATTATGATGCATAGAGTTGATACCATCATTGCATAGGAAGTAAAGCGAAGCACACCAAATTTAGGAATCAACCAACCACTCCCCACAAGATAGGCAGCGTAGGTGAAGGCACTTAGAAAAATTAGAAGTCCTCCCCAATAAATGTCATCACCTGAAATACCAATTTCATCCCAAAAGGTGATTATTACACCAAGATAGGTAATAAGAATAGCTAAAAGTTGATTTCGCGAAAGTCTCTTTTTGAAGAATACCCAAGATAGCAATACCACTATAGTCGGATATATAAAAAGAATGATACGTTCTAAACCTGCCTTGATAAATTGTAGCCCTTTAAAATCAAAAAGACTCGCCAAATAATAGCCCAGAAAACCAAAAAGCACCAACCATAGGTAGTCCTTCAATTGGATTTTTTGAGAAGGTTGCGATTTTGTAAAAAGGACAATTAACACATAAAATGGCAATGCGAAAATCATGCGAAACAAAAGCAATGTCAAATGGTCTACCCCATAGGTATAGGCCATTTTCACCATTACTGCCTTGGCTGAAAAAAGAATAACCCCAAGAATCGCAAAAAGTATCCCAGCTCCAGTTTTGGATGTTTTTTTAAACATCCACCGAAAATAGGCGATGGCAGAAAACGTAAAATAAAATTATAATGAGAAATACGAAGCCCAAATAGCTAATTGGCGTCTATACGTTGAACCTGAAATGCATTACATCACCATCCTTCACAACATAGTCCTTACCTTCAACGCGCATTTTACCAGCTTCTTTGACTTTGTTTTCACTCCCATACATGACATAATCATCATAGGCGATAACCTCAGCACGAATAAAGCCCTTCTCAAAATCGGTATGAATAACTCCTGCTGCTTGGGGAGCAGTGGCGCCCACCGGAATTGTCCAAGCTCGAACTTCTTTAACACCCGCTGTAAAATAGGTTTCAAGATTCAATAGTTTGTAGGCACCACGAATCAGTTTTGCGGAACCCGGTTCGGAAAGCCCTAAATCTTCCAAGAACATCTGGCGCTCGTCATAGGTGTCCAATTCGGTAATATCAGCTTCAGTACCTACAGCCAGAACTACAACTTCTGCATTCTCACTGGAGACGGCGGCTTTTACCTTTTCCACATATGCATTTCCCGAAACAGCCGCGTCTTCATCGACATTACATACATACATTACAGGTTTATCGGTGATAAATTGCAATGGTTTTACATATTCCTTTCTGTCATCATCAGAAATATCAATTGCCCTGACTGAGACCCCAGCTTCAAGCCCATTCTTGATAGCCATTAGCACAGCCTCCTCTTTTTGGGCTTCTTTATTTCCGGTTTTGGCTGCTCGCTTTACCTTGTCCAGCTTCTTTTCAACCGTTTCCAAATCTTTCAACTGAAGCTCCATATCAATAGTCTCCTTATCACGAATGGGGTCTACAGAACCGTCAACATGTACAATATTGTCATTATCAAAACAGCGAAGCACGTGTAGAATGGCATCCGTTTCACGGATATTACCCAAGAATTGATTCCCTAGCCCTTCGCCCTTACTCGCTCCTTTTACCAAGCCTGCAATATCAACGATTTCAACGGTAGCGGGGAGTACCCTTTCAGGGTTAACCAACTCTTCCAACTTCTCCAAACGTGTATCGGGCACATTAACAACCCCAATATTCGGTTCGATGGTACAAAAAGGAAAGTTTGCACTCTGTGCTTTGGCATTGGACAAACAATTAAAAAGGGTGGATTTTCCAACATTGGGCAATCCTACGATACCTGCTTTCATTTTTCTAGACGTTTGATGCTAGCCGTTTGATGCTAGACTTTTCTATTCGGGCGCAAATATAACTTTAAAGAATGATCTGCCCTACCCTACCAAAAAAGAAAACCCAAGCCGAAGCTTAGGTTCAAATTCCTATTCCATTTCCGTAAACTAGCGTATACAGATTATTACCTACCCATCAGGATGCATAAAAGCCTGTTTTCCTAAAAGTACATCTTCCGACTCCTCACGATCCTCATCGGGCACACAACAATCCACAGGACAAACCGCAGCACATTGAGGTTCTTCATGAAAGCCCTTACACTCTGTGCATTTATCCGGAACAATATAATAAAGCTCATCACTAACGGGTTCTTGAACATCATCAGCATTGACAGCTTTGCCGTCAGTAAGTACCACATCTCCACTTAACGAGGTTCCATCACTATAACGCCATTCATCGGCCCCTTCATAAATTGCGGTATTTGGACACTCCGGTTCACAAGCCCCACAATTGATACATTCATCAGTTATAATAATTGCCATAATTTTCTTTTTCTTTTCCGTTGATTTTAATCATCAACGTAATAGTTCTACTAAAAGTATCCCTAATTTTGCGCAAAGGTAATTCCTAAGCTAATTTTTCACAAATATAATGACAGGGTATAGTTCAATTTTAGAAGCTTTTGTTAAACTTGGCACTTTCTTTAGTGGTTATTTAAAGAAGAAAAAGAATGAAGGTGAATTCTCTTCTTTGTGGGAAAGCGAATTGGAACAACTAGTTTCAAGGGCTAAACATCACAACGGTTGGTTCACTCAAGAAAATATCCTCTTTGCATTATCCAGCTGGTCCGATCAGCTTACAGAGGGTAATTTAATAGAATGGCTATCCCATTATGACCTAGTCAAAAACAAGCATAAAAAAGTGGCTATTATCATGGCCGGAAATATACCTCTTGTTGGTTTCCATGATTTTCTGGTGGCCCTCGTAACAGGAAACAGCGTATTAATCAAATTGCCAAGCAATGATTCAGGCTTACTACCCTTCATAGCAAAATATTTAAATCAAGTAGCGCCAAGTTTCAAAGACCGCATAGAGTTTACTGATGGGCAGTTGGAAAATTTCGATGCTATCATTGCAACAGGAAGTAACAATACTTCAAGATATTTTGAACATTATTTTGGTAAGTATCCGAATATCATTCGAAAAAACAGGAATTCAGTTGCGATTCTTAACGGAAACGAATCCAAAGAACAACTTACCGCTTTAGGAGAGGATATTTTTCAGTACTACGGTCTTGGTTGTCGGAGTGTTTCGAAACTCTTCGTACCCATAGGGTATGATTTCGCTACGTTCTTCAAATCCATTTTTGAGCACCAAAAAATTATTGAATCCAATAAATATGCTAATAACTACG
>CAZTLZ010000261.1:0-3736 GCA_964614665.1 uncultured Maribacter sp. | reverse complement strand
AGCATTGGTGAAAACTTTCAAGTAACCTATCGTTCCGTTGTTGGTGGATTTGGAAATAATCAACAAGGAGATGGTGGTATAGGTGGTGCTGATGACGAATCTGTTATTTTATCAGCCTATCGTATGCCAACCATAATTCCTGTAAGAGATGAATTTGGAAGTTTCGCAAGTACCAGGGCAGGTGGATTCAACAACCCGCGTAACCCAGTTCGTCAGTTGACGTTAAATGATGGGGATGATAAAGCCTATGGTATTGGTGGTTTCGGTAATATCTATTTAGCGGTAAAACCTTTTGAGGGACTTACGCTAAGATCAAGCCTTGGTGGCCAATATAATAACGGACACTTTGTGAACTATGGATATAGATATTTAGGAGATTCTGAGCCACAGGCTAGCAATAGCTTCCAAGAAGGAAGTAGCTACATCTTTCAATGGACATTTACCAACACAGCTTCTTACGAGAAATTGTTCGGCAAACATAAAATCAAAGCCTTAGCCGGTATAGAAGCTTTGAACACTGGTGCCGGTAGATCTATCTTCGGTAGTGGTATCAATCCATTCTCTACCTCCTTGGACTTCCAAAGTTTGAGTGTGGTACAGAGCCCTAATGTAAGTAGTAATCTTTTCAGTGGAGTAAACTTCTTCTCTACTTTCGGGAAGCTTGATTACAATTTCGATGAAAAATATTACTTAACAGGGGTTATCAGACGTGATGGTGCATCTCGTTTTGGTGGTAACAATCGTTATGGAACTTTCCCTGCAGTATCCGCCGCTTGGAGGGTAATTGCTGAGCCATTTATGCAGAATCAAGATTTTATCTCTGATTTGAAAATACGTGGTGGTTGGGGTCAAATGGGTAACTCGAACAACGTAGACCCAAATAACCAATTTTCACTTTTTGCTTCGAACAGAGGAGGAACTTTCTACCCTATAGGAGGTCAAAATAGTGGTGCTGATGAAGGTTTTGCGCAAAGTAGAATTGGTAACCCTGATGCGAAATGGGAGACCAGTACTTCTACCAACATAGGTTTCGATGCAGGTTTTTTCAATGATAAACTTGAAATCATCTTAGATTGGTGGAAAAAAGACACTGAAGACCTTTTGTATCAACTGCCATTAGCCGGTGTTACTGGTAACTTTGCGAATTCGCCTTCGGTAAACATAGCCACGATGGCTAACTCAGGTTTGGATTTCCAAATTATAGGTCGTGGTAATTTTACTGAAGACCTTTCTTTTACAGTTACCCTGAATAACTCTTTCTTAAAGAATGAGATTACCGCTTTGGCACCAGGAGTTGACTTTTTTGATGGTCAATCATACAGAGGAATCCAAGCGACCAGAAATGCTGTTGGGCAGCCACTTTCTTCATTCTTCGGATACAACGTAATTGGGTATTTCAACTCACAGGCAGAAGTGGATAGTGCTCCATCTCAAGATGGAAAAGGCGTAGGTCGTTTCCGTTATGAAGATGTAAATGGTGATGGTGCCATTACACCAGATGATAGAACATTCATAGGTAGTGCAGTGCCAGATTATACAGGTGGTGCGACTATCAACTTGCAATACAAGAATTTAGAATTCGAAACCTACTGGTTTGCATCTGTTGGAAATGAAATTTTCAACCAATCTAAATGGTTTACCGATTTCTTCGGAACTTTCGAAGGATCTGCCAAAGGTCAGAACGCTAAAAAATCGTGGACACCAGAATTAGGGAACAATGCAGCAGCTCCAATTTGGGAAAGTGCTTCTAACCTTAGTACGAGTGGTGCCGGTAACTCATGGTATGTAGAAGATGGCTCTTATCTTAGATTACAACGTTTGGCGCTTTCTTATGATTTCACCGATGTAACTGATAAGATAGGTTTAAGCAAACTAAAGGTAGGCCTATCAGCTAACAACATCTGGACAATCACAAAGTATAGTGGCCTTGACCCAGGTATTGGTGGCGGTGCGGATACTAATTTTGGTATCGACGTGGGTAACTATCCAGTTTCTCCACAGTACTTAATCACCTTAGAATTAGGCATATAATGTTATAAAACTGTGATATTTATGTCATCAAAAAATAATATCTTTAAGCAAAAATTAAACTATGAAAACAATAACTAATTTAAAAAAGTTACCTATACTGGTAGCAGTGCTCCTAATGATTGGAGTTTCGTGTAGCGACGAGTTTCTTGAAGTTGCACCAACCGGGCAGGTGTCAGGTGATTTAGTAAGTAGCCCTGCAGGAATCGAGGGACTGCTGATTGGCGCCTATTCTGCACTTAACGGTGTATTTGGCAACCGATTTGAAGGTCCTAACCACTGGGTTACGGGTTCAATAAATGGTGGCGAAGCCAACAAAGGAACTGATGCTGGGGATTATTCAGCAATCAATCCAATTCAAAGATTTGAAATAGATCCCACTAGTGGTGATATGAATGCCTTTTGGAGAGGTCGCTTTGAAGGTGTGAAACGTTGTAACCAAGTATTGGAAAAATTGCAGCTTTCAGGTCTTTATGATTCCAACCCTTCCGAAGCCGCAAGAATTTCTGGTGAAGCTAGAATGCTTAGAGGTCACTTCTATTTTGATCTTAAAAAGCACTTCAATAGTATCCCTTATATTGACGAATCTATTTATTTAGATGAGTCTCTTGATGAGGGTCAAAAACAAGCTGCAATTGCTGCAATACCGAACACTCCTGATGTTTGGGGCGCTATTGAAGCTGATTTCCAATATGCTTTCGATAACCTACCTGCTGAAAACGGACCTGGTAGAGTAAATAAATGGGCAGCTGGAGCTTACATGGGTAAGGCGAAGTTATTTCAACAAAAATTTGGAGAAGCCAAAACTTGGTTTGATGATGTTATTACCAATGGCGTTACTTCCAATGGGTTGAAATATGCTTTATTGGATGACTATTCTCAAATCTACAATGCAGAGAATGATAATCATGCTGAGGCAGTAATGGATGTGGAATCAGCAAACAACACGGGAAGTACTCAAAATGCGAATTATTTTGACGATTTAAACTACCCTTATAACACAGGACCAGAAGGTCCCGGTAACTGTTGTGGGTTTTTCCAACCTAGTATTCAATTGGCAAATACATTTAGAACAGGGGCTGATGGTCTTCCTTTGTTAGATGGCTCTTATGATGACCCAGCTAATGAGGTAGATAACATCTACAGACATGTATTTACAGATGGTCTGGACGAGGAGGATTTTGTCGAAGATCCAGATCCATTAGATCCAAGAATCGATCACTCCATTGGTCGTAAAGGTATTCCTTATCTTGATTGGGATGGAGTTGATGGGGATCACCCTGGTTCAGCTTGGATTCGTAGTTTCCCATATGCGGGACCGTATTCACCAAAGAAATATATCTACTATAAGTCTCAGGAAAATTCATTTACTGATGGTAGTTCTTGGACAAGAGGGTACGCCACTATGAACTACACTATTATCAGATTTGCTGATGTCCTTTTAATGGCTGCTGAAGCTGAAATCGAAGCGGGAACATTAGATCAAGCAATGACATATGTGAACATGGTTAGAGCAAGAGCAGCTCTTGCAGAGCATTGGGTAAAAAATGCCGATGGTACGGATGCGGCCAACTATGTTATTTCAGAGTATACGTCTTTTCCAGATGCCGACTATGCCACTACTGCAGTTCGATTAGAGCGTAAATTGGAATTATCAGGAGAAGGACATCGTTTCTTTGACCTAGTTAGATGGGGAGTTGCTGCAACT
>CAZTLZ010000260.1:0-3777 GCA_964614665.1 uncultured Maribacter sp. | reverse complement strand
GTTGATCTTCTTTCAATTTCTCATTAAAATCTAAGTAGCGTTTTAAAGTCAGTAAAACGTTAGCCTTATTTTCATTGGTCACAGATCTTATCAAGCTATATAATTGCTGTTTGGTTGCATTGTAATCCGACGGATAATTGGTCTTTTCCTTGAAATTTTTGATTAAATCGAAAAGGTCGGCATCTCCTCTTTTATCTCGATAATCATTTTTGAAATCAAAAAATAGCACCTTATCAAAGGTTTTAAAATCAATGG
Organism: uncultured Maribacter sp.; assembly: GCA_964614665.1. Classification (GTDB taxonomy): domain Bacteria; phylum Bacteroidota; class Bacteroidia; order Flavobacteriales; family Flavobacteriaceae; genus Maribacter_C. Next base: position 3,522 of record CAZTLZ010000260.1, on the reverse strand, counting down.
TTGAGTTCGCAAACTCTTTTCCATTGAAAGCCTGTTCGAAACCAAGAAGGTCTTTGGCACCTTCAACACCCAATCGTTTTCCGTTCCACTGTTCTGCCTCCGGGTCGCGCTCTTGAACATAAAGCATTTCATCATATACCTTGCCTTCGGCACTTTCTTGCGCTTCCGAAAAAATAATTAAAACGGCATTGGGCTCTCTATAGCCCGTTAAGTAATAAAAGTCTGGATCTTGATGGTAAATATAATCAACATCATTAGCTCTATTCCGTTCCGCATTTGCAAAGAAGACAGCAACCGTATTGGGCGGCATCTTTGTACGGACGTCTTCACGACGCTCTTTGTGAAAATCGGCAGTTAAAAAATCCGTTGGCGTGTGTTGACCAAATGCCAACAACCCAGAAAAAAAGATGTTGAATACGATAAAAAACTTCTTCATGCTATCTATTATAAATTCAGCTTAAAATAGGGATTATAATCTTGTAAGGGTGTTAAAACAAGAACAAAAGTAGTTAAGCATTCAAGGTTCATCTTCATTTAGCTAAACTTAAAAATGTCTTCGCTTTCTTATCCTTAAATTATTCAATAGTTTTGCCTCACCAAATAACTGGATAGATGAAAAATACCGCTTTAACTACAACACACGAGGCTCTAGGTGCCAAAATGGTTCCATTTGCAGGATATAATATGCCTGTTTCTTACGAAGGTGTAAATGCTGAACATGAAACTGTTCGAAATGGCGTCGGTGTATTTGATGTTTCACATATGGGCGAGTTTTTGATTTCAGGGCCAACAGCCCTTGATTTAATCCAAAAAGTCACCTCCAATGATGCTTCAAAACTGACCGTTGGTAAAGCACAATATAGTTGCCTTCCGAACGAAACGGGTGGCATTGTTGATGACCTCATTGTATATCGCATCAAAGAAGAGCAATATTTGTTGGTCGTTAATGCCTCTAATATCCAGAAAGATTGGGACCATATATCAAAATATAATTCAGAGTTCAATGCTGAAATGAAAGACCTTTCGGAGGGGTTTTCTCTTTTAGCCATCCAAGGGCCCAAGGCAGTGGAAGCTATGCAATCTTTGACCTCCGTAGATCTTTCCGAAATCAAATTCTACAACTTTGTTGTTGCCGATTTTGCAGGGATCGAACATGTAATCATTTCCGCTACCGGTTATACCGGATCTGGGGGATTCGAAATTTACTGTAAGAATGACGAAGTAAAACAAATTTGGGACAAGGTTTTTGAAGCAGGTACCGACTTCGGAATCAAACCGATAGGGTTGGCTGCTCGCGATACCTTACGATTAGAGATGGGATATTGTCTCTACGGAAATGATATTACCGATGAAACTTCCCCTTTTGAAGCCGGACTGGGTTGGATTACCAAATTCACCAAAGATTTCGTCAATTCAGAAGCCTTATCAACAATAAAGGCGCATGGTCCCGAACGCAAGTTGATTGCCTTCGAATTAGACGATCGTGGCATTCCACGTCATGATTATGATATTGTTGATGGGCAAGGAAAGACTATAGGTGTGGTTACTTCAGGTACCATGTCACCTTCCCTTGGTAAAGGTATAGGGCTTGGGTATGTACCAACCATCTTTTCCAAAACTGGAAGCAAAATTCATATTCAGATTCGTAAGAATGCGGTTCCAGCGACGGTGGTAAAACTTCCTTTTTATAAAGCATAGTCTTGCATGGGTAAAAAGAGAGGGAAGCATTATGATGGTGGAAAAAAAATACTTATTCTAGGTGGAAGTGGTTTTCTTGGGAATGCCATATATAAGGAACTTTGTAGTTATTTTGATACTTATGGCACCTATTTTACCGCTCGTAAAAGTTTTGAGAATAATCAGCGGTTTTTTCGTTATGATATGCAGGAAGATGATGTTTTTCCACTTTTGGAAGAAGTTCGACCACAGTTGATTATTTCCGCATTAAGAGGGAATTTTGCAGCACAGGTTCAAGCGCATCGGCATCTAGTCGAATATATTTCTAAAAACGACAGCAAGCTCTTTTTCATTTCTTCAGCTAATGTTTTCGACGGGTATAGCAAATATCCTTCATACGAAAATGACAAAACATTGTCAGATAGTGTTTACGGACGTTTGAAGATCAAGATCGAGAACATGCTCTTACGACTGCCCAAACAAAAAATGGCTATTTTGAGAGTTCCTATGGTATTTGGAAATTCATCGCCTAGAATCAAGGAAATCAAGAAGTTTATCTGGGAGAATGAACCTGTAGAGGTCTTTCCGAACCTCATTTTAAATGTCACCAATGATGACAAGTTAACGCAACAAATACATTTTTTGATTAACCGCGATAAAACCGGAATCTTTCATTTGGGAAGTAAAGATCTGGTACACCACGAAGATTTCATAAAAGATGTCATAGACCGTATCGGAGATTTCAGTCCCATTTACAAACGTGTATTCACCACGAATGATGAGCGTTATTTGGCCGTTTTACCAAAGGATAATAAATTACCGAAAAACCTACAGGTCAGTTATCAAGATATCATAGATCATCATATGATGACTTGAATTATGTTCTAGGGTTTATTAGAAACAAAAAGATTCTCACCTTCATGGGAATGAAAGTAAAAGAATTATTTATGGAAAAATTATCGGATCAACAGATACAAGAATACCTTGAAAAATTAGAGGGATGGGAATATGTCGATGGAGCAATCGAAACTTCTTTCGAATTTTCCAATTTCAAAGAAGCTTTTGCAACCATGACCAGAATCGCCTTTGAGTGCGAAAAACAAGAGCATCACCCCGATTGGAGTAATGTGTACAAGAACCTCCATATACGATTAAATACCCATGAGGCTGGTGGAGTAACCGAAAAGGACTTCAAATTAGCACATACTATTGAGGATATTATCGAAGGGAAATAGTCGATTCTTGTTGCTGTGATTGATTTTATTAAATTTGCTATCGTTCAAATAAAAACTATAATATACAATGGGAAGAGCTTTTGAATTTCGAAAGGCTAGAAAAATGAAACGTTGGTCGGCAATGTCGAAAGCCTTTACGCGTATTGGCAAGGATATTGTCATGGCCGTAAAAGAAGGCGGACCCGACCCTGATTCAAATTCGAAACTTCGTGCCGTGATTCAGAATGCGAAGTCGGTCAATATGCCCAAAGACAATATTGAACGTGCCATCAAACGTGCGAGCGACAAAAGTCTGGGTGATTATAAAGAAGTTCTTTTTGAAGGTTACGCCCCTCACGGAATTGCCATTTTGATAGAAACTGCAACTGACAACAATACACGAACCGTGGCCAATGTTCGAAGTTATTTTAACAAATGTAACGGTAATTTAGGCACTTCGGGATCTGTGGAATTCATGTTCGATCATTCCTGCAATTTTAGAATACCAGCAGAGGGTATCGACCCCGAAGAGTTGGAATTGGAAATGATCGACTATGGTGCCGAAGAGGTTTTTGTAGATGATGATGGTATACTTATCTATGCCCCTTTTGAAAGTTTTGGAGCCATTCAA
>CAZTLZ010000259.1:0-3824 GCA_964614665.1 uncultured Maribacter sp. | reverse complement strand
AATGGCGTACCTCTAACCAAGAGGGAACTTCTTTTCCCTCCTCAGTAATGGTCAAATTCCATTTTCCCTCCAAAAGATTGGCTTCTTGGGCAAAGGATATATGAGTGAATAATAGCAATAAGGTTGCGGAAAGTAATCTTAACTCCATGGATGTTCTTTTATGTTGAACTTCAAATATAAGAAATCGATTTAATCCTAAAACTAAGGAGATGAAGAATTCGAAAGTCAAAATTCCTTATCTTCCAATCATTAAAAGTAAATACCTGAAAAATGAATAAAATAGTACTGGTCGCCCTGCTTTTTTCAATGGTCCAAATCTCAGCTCAAACAACGGTAGAACAAGAAGTTGAAGAAGTCATCAAAACTTTTTTTGAAGGCTTTCATAAGGCCGATACGCTTTTGATGAAACAAACCATGGGCGATAGACTTGTTTTTCAAACCGCTTTCAAGAACAAAGAGCAGAAAGATATCTTAAAGCAAGATGATGTTTCCGGTTTTATAAAAGCCATCGGCAGCGGACGTCCAGTTCAAGAAAAATGGGAAGAACGTATTAGCTCGTACACTATAAAAGTAGATGGCAATATGGCCAATGCATGGACCGAATATGAATTTTGGCTTGATGGAAAGTTTAGCCATTGTGGTGTGAATTCTTTTCAACTCTTTCACGATAATGGCGCATGGAAAATCATCTACCTCATTGATACCCGAAGACGCTCCAGTTGCGAAGCATATAGTGAACAATAATCTTTTTTTACGTACACATGAATAAAGCCTTGACCCTATTCCAATCAATGGTTGGAAAAGATTCATCCAATTCCATCTCGCCTCTAATGCGTTGGTTGAACCCTACCCTTTTGAGCGCTGAAGAAGGAGAATTGGAATTCTCATATTTGATACGTGAAGATATGACCAACCCCATGGGCATTCTCCATGGAGGTACTACAGCCGCCTTAATTGACGACGCCGTGGGAGCCGCGGTATTTTCACTGGGTAAACCCACTATGTATACTACGGTAAATTTAGCTGTGGACTATTTTGCATCAGCAAAAGAGGGAGAAACGATAATTGCAAAAACATCGATCACCAAAAACGGGAATCGAATCGTCAATACCTCTTGTGAAGTCTGGAATGCTGACAGAACACGAATGATTGCCAAGGGCCATTCGAACTTGATAAAAGTTAATAGTGACAAAAAGTAAAGTCCCTTCTTAGTAGAGGATTTAGGAGAGGGGTCACATAGTCGATAATCTGTCTATGGACAAATTCGGACTAAATGCGGTTCGCTTTTCCATTTCTACTACTAAAAATGAGGTAGATATATTACTAATTGCGATAGAAATCATTACAAACTAAGATAGCATTCTACAAATCTATCTGAAACTGTTTTGAGAAAGATATAATTAGTATCTTCAATAGCTTAAATCCAACCGCAATGAAAACACGAATTTTTATACTTACCCTATTGTGTATCGGGTTCTTGAATGCACAAGAATCCATCTTAGGTTTTACATCTGAAAACGTTCAAAAACAACAAGCCCTTGAAAAGGCCTTTGAAGAAAAACTTACGCCTAGCAATCTTGATAAATGGATGAAGTTGATGGCTGCCGAACCGCATTGGGTAGGTACGGAATACGGAGAGAAAAATGCAAAATGGATGCAAAAGCAATTCAAATCTTGGGGCTATGACACCCGAATAGACACCTACCATGTGTTGTTCCCCTATCCCAAAGTACGATTATTGGAGCTTACCGGTCCTACCACCTACAAAGCAAAATTGACAGCCGTACCCGTCGAAGGTGATGAATATACGGCACAGGGTGATGCTTTACTACCAAGTTACAATGCTTTCTCTACCGATGGTGATGTGGAAGCAGAACTTGTTTTCGTCAACTATGGTGTACCCAAAGACTATGAAGAATTGGATAAATTAGGTATCGACGTCAAAGGAAAAATCGTTATCGCAAAATATTATGGTTCTTGGCGAGGAATCAAACCAAAACTGGCTGCCGAAAAAGGTGCGATCGGTTGTATCATTTATTCCGATCCCCAAGATGACGGCTATGTTGCGGGAGATGTATACCCCAAAGGAGCATATAAGAATAAAACAGGGGTGCAACGAGGTTCCGTAATGGACATGCCCACGTACCCTGGTGATGTATTGACGCCCGGTTATGGTGCCACAAAGGATGCCAAGCGCCTGGATCGAAAAGATGCGCCTACGATTACGAAGATTCCTGTGCTACCGATTTCGTACGAAGATGCACAACCTCTTTTGGCCGCATTGGATGGAGCTGTTGCACCTGATTCTTGGAAAGGCGGATTACCTATAACCTACCATATTGGTCCTGGCCCGGCTAAAGTGCATCTGAAACTGGAATTCGACTGGCAGTTGAAACCTGCCTATAACGTTATTGCTACCCTAAAAGGAGCCGAGTACCCCGATCAGTGGGTCATGCGAGGAAACCACCACGATGCATGGGTACATGGAGCGAACGACCCCATTAGTGGAATGGTCGCCTTAATGGAGGAAGCTCGGGCAATTGGAGCATTGGCGAAAAAAGGAAATAAACCCAAACGAACCTTGGTCTTTTGTGCATGGGACGCCGAAGAACCAGGACTTATAGGTTCCACAGAATGGGTGGAAGACCATAAAAAAGAATTACAGGAGAAAGTCGTTGCCTATATCAACACAGATGGTAACGGTCGTGGATTTTTGGGTGCAGGAGGCTCACATACCTTACAAGCAATGGTCAGTGAAGTTGCTGGAGTGGTGACCGACCCGCAAAAAGGAGTTTCCATCAAAGAAAGAAGAAATGCCCTCAGTATGTTAAACGGAGGTGAGGAAGGTTTTGAACTGTACGCCCTAGGTTCAGGTTCAGATTATACTCCCTTCATTCAACATGCTGGTATCGCCGCATTGAATTTGGGCTTTGGTGGTGAAAACGGTGGTGGGGAATACCATACTATTTATGATACCTACCCACATTACAAACGTTTCAAAGATCCCGATTTTGCCTATGGAGTTGCCCTGGCAAATACCGCAGGGCGGATTGTCTTACGATTGGCCAATGCCGATGTTCTCCCCTTCGAGTTCAAGCAATGGCACAAGACCGTTTCTGGCTATTTGGATGAGATTATGAAGAGGACTACAACTATGCGAAGTGCGGTTGAAAAACACAATATGATGGTCGACAAAAATGTCTTTGAGCTGGCAGCCGATCCTAAAAAGCCCTTTTTTAAACCAGAAAAAAAAGAAGGTATCCCCTATTTGGATTTTGCACCGTTGCAAAATGAGATCGCAGCCTTGAAAAGTACCATCAATGCGCTTTCAAAAATAGATATCTCAAAATTATCGCAGACCCAGCGCAATGCTATGAACAAAAAGTTGATGCATGTCGAACAGGCGTTGACTTCCGATACGGGACTCCCCAGAAGATCATGGTACAAACACCAGATCTATGCACCTGGTTTTTATACGGGCTACGGCGTCAAAACACTACCTAGTGTTCGTGAAGCGGTTGAGCAAAAAGACTGGAAAGAAGCCCAAGAGCAAATCGTCAAACTGGCGATTACACTGAAAAATTTCAATAGTTATATTCAGGAAATGAACACTTTGCACTAGACTAAAGAAACTGTTTATTTAGTAACAGGCGGGCTTTTGAATAAGATTAACAAGAAAGGACACACAAAAGTCTTTGTTTTGGGTCTTAGAGTCATTCGTACAGAGTTTTGTTCAAGTTAAACCTTGTTTCGACCAAACCATACAAGAAACTTGTTAAAAAAAATATGTTGTACTATTTTTAGTGAAAAAATATGCAAAGCGT
>CAZTLZ010000258.1:0-3837 GCA_964614665.1 uncultured Maribacter sp. | reverse complement strand
TTCTAGAAAAGGAAGAGTTATATAAAAATCCTAAAATCACCTTGGCAGAATTTTCGGGTTATCTGGGCTGGCCGATAAACAATGTTTCTAAAATAATCAACGATACGCTGCAAACCAACTTTAGTGACTTGATCAACAAATACAGAGTGAACGCTTTTAAAGAAATGTGTTTGAGACCCGATAAAAAGAAATACTCAATATTAGGTTTGGGTCTAGAAGTTGGCTTTAGTTCAAAAGCCTCATTTTATCGCGTTTTTAAAAAAGCAACCGGTATGACTCCAATAGAATTCATCAATTCTCAAGAGTAAGAGGTCTTATATGGCAATCTGAGACTACCTCCATTTTCATGTTTTTTCATTCAACATCAACTTTGAAAAAAGTCGAAACATCATGAAAAAATTTTTGTTAACTATTATTTTCGGATTCATCTACACATACTGTCTATTTAGCCAGGGAAAACTGGTGGAAGTCACCAAAAAGGTTTTTAAAATAAACGAAGAATTAAGTATTGATGGGCAAATAGGTTATCTAGAAGTACCGGAGAACAGACAGAATCTTGCGAGTAGGAAAATTAAAATAAAATATGTTTGGTTGAAAAGTCTGTCTAAAAACACTCAACCTCCTGTGGTATTTCTTGAAGGCGGTAGTGGAACCAGTACTTGGCAAACAGACGAACCTACGGAATTAGCTGATTGGATCGAACTTCTTAAAGTAAGGGATTTAATCTTCGTCGATAGGCGTGGGAGCACTGATGAATCGCTCAATTATATCTGGACCAAGGAATTCCCAGAAGACTTTTTCACCTCAGCAAAAGCCGCAAGCATTCACTATGAGCAAATGATTAAAGCTTCTCTAGAGGAATTTGAAAAACGTGGGGTTGATATCAAAGGCTATACGGTTGAAGCACACGCCAATGATGTAAATGAATTAATGACAGCATTGAAAATTAATCAGTACTCAATTTTTGGCTTCAGCTTCGGGTCCCATATTGGCATGACCATTATGAAACTTTTTCCAAAGCGGATTGAGCGTGCCATCTTTTCTGGGGCCGATGCACCTCATCAGGCATTCAACTTTCCCAGCCACATGGATGCTCATATTGACAAGTTAGCAGCATTGATTGAAGCAGATCATAACATAAACAAGGAAGTGCCTGATTTTCGAAAATTAGTAACACGTGTTATGAGGAAACTGGCCCAAAACCCTGCAATCGTAACTATCAATAACCCACTCACCGGAAAAAAAATGAAACTTAAAATCGGTGCGTACGGGTTTGGGGTAATCTTACGATTGGATATGGATGACTATAACGATATTCCAGTGTTGCCCCGACTTTTGTACAACATGGATCAAGGTGATTACTCTATGCTCTCATGGTTTGCACAAAAACGCGTGGCATATAGTCTTGCAATACCCGGTAGCGGAATTAATCAACAACTAGCATCCGGAGTAGGCAATGAACGATGGGCACAAATTTTAAAGGAAGCAGAAAAAAGTATGTTTGGAAATGCAGTGAACTTTCCATTTGATCTAGCTAAAGAGCATTGGCCGGAAAATAAGCTTTCTTTCGATTATACCATTCCCATAACCTCTACCATTCCCACTTTGTTTATAACCGGAAGCTTGGATTGCCGCACTCCAATTGAACAGGTGGAAGAAACAATGAAAGGCTTTAAAGATACCATACATGTACGAGTGGAAAATGCAGGGCATGAACAAGCTCATTGGAACTCAAAAGTAGCAGATGAAATTATTCCGTTATTTCTAAGAAAGGGAAAAATTGATACCAAAGACACTTATTACGGAGACATAGAGTTCATAAAAATAAGGGTACAAAGCAATGCTCATCCTTCTATCCGATAAGTTTGTATTCTATGAGACTTGAGTTTTGGTTACTGATTGCTGATAAGACCATTCATAAATAGTCACGATCCAAGACATGTTCCCAACCAATGGAATTAAGCTAGTTTGCACGGATGGACCTCACTCAAATGTAACTGATGTCTTAAGGAATTTTTTAGCTTGTTTATAGAGTTAACATACATTTCTAATGTATTACCCTGTAAAACTATTCTTTTGAACATCGTACAATCTTATCTGATTACACTTCACTTTTGAAGAAAATCAATTTGTTTTATTGGCAGCAAATTTGTGTTTCATCAATCAAGAATAGAATATATGAAAAGACTTGATTTTATTCAGAAAACCACTTTACTAACCGGTGCCTTGAATATTGGAGGTATATCATTACTAAACGCATTTAATAAACCAAACAACATTGAAAACTTCGATTTTATGCGCCAAAAACATCCCAATTTACATTTAATTCATGCATTCTTTACCGCCTATGGCAACAATGATTCTCTTGGAATAAAAAAAGTGCTTGATGAAAACATTAAGTGGCACATACCTGGAGAACATCCACTTAGTGGAACTAAAACAGGTGTAGAAGAAGTATTAGAATATTTCAAACAATTAGGGAAAGGTTCGTTCCAGGCAGAACCGATTGTAATGGGTGTGAATGATACTCATGTAATTGATTGCCACAGAAATTGGAGTAATCTTGAAAATGAAGAAAACTTGGATAATATGTCCTGTCTTTTATGGCGAATTGAAAACAATAAAATTATGGAAGTTCATAATTTTCCTGAAAATCAGAAAATAGTTGATTTGTTTTTTAAAAAATTATATGGTTAAAAATAAATGATAGAACGCATTCAAAACATGCTCACTCGTACATGTCACCACAGCAGGTAACAATACCCATACTCCATGGCTGTGGGTTTTCCAAACGGAAATCCTTAACTTTAAACTATGCCTTGCATCTAGGCGGACGGTTTATTTTGGAATGTCCGCAACGAGATTATAGCCGAGACCTTGGTGGTGTTAAAAATATAAAGTAAAATCAATGATAAAGTTCTTCCGAAGGATAAGAAGAAAATTAATTAATGGAGGAAATCTTAAAAGATACCTGGTTTATGCTTTTGGAGAAATTCTGTTAGTAGTAATTGGAATTCTGATAGCTATTCAATTAAATAATTTTCATGAAAACAAAAAGGATAGGGATCAAGAACGTGCCATTTTAAAAAATTTAAGAACTGAGCAAGGATCGAATCTGGATCAACTTGATGAAAAAATTAAAGGCTGTCAAGAGAGAATAAGAAACGATTCAATAATACTACAACAAATTAAACTGAATAAATTAAGCATTGATGAAGAGGAATTGCTAAGAATGCTAAGTGTTAATATTTATCCCGTTACTTTCGACCCTGCGTTTGGAACGATAGAAGACATTTTGAATTCAGGGAAAATCAACCTTATTAGAAATAAAGATTTAAGAGTGATAATTTCTGAATGGGAAAGTGACCTATCTGAAGTTAAAGAGGCGGAAAAATACCTAATAGAATTATCTATAATGCAAACGCAAGATTATTTATCAGATAAAATGGTTTTGAGAAATACATACAAAGAGTACATAGGTGAAAGTGAGCACTTTCAAACTTTCGCTTTTTTAAAAGAATTGAAATTTGAAAATCTGATTGTAAATTCATTATTAAATTTGAAGTTATTAGAAAGTAGATATTTGACGATTAAGAATGAAATTGAGAATATGATAACGTTAACCGACAAAGAAATCTCAGAATAAAAACAACCACCAACAAAGTTCCGGCAAGCCAGTATCACACAAAGGCAAACGCCAGGCGGCCTCACCGTTTGTACCGAGCATTATAACTTTCTAGATTCATTAATTATTTCTAGTTCCAGTAATCGTATCGATCGTATTGAAATTCATATTGTTCCGAAGCAAACTGCGCCTATTCGACTTCAGGAATATGG
>CAZTLZ010000257.1:0-3838 GCA_964614665.1 uncultured Maribacter sp. | reverse complement strand
CCATTAAGGTGATATTTGACGTAACAAGTGCAAACCCTGAAGTGCATAAATCGGCAGCGGGACATTTACGATTAATGTCAGAATCCTATCCAGATTCCAAGTTCGAAATGGTTATCTATAGTGGAGCTTACAGCATGGTCGACGACAAATCATCAGCGGCCGGAGAGACGTTGCGAAAGCTCGTAAAATTGAACAACGTATCAATAGTCGTATGCGCAAATACACTCAAGAGAAACAAGAAGACCAAGGACGACTTGTTACCAGGAGTCGGTACAGTTCCTGATGGAATCTATGAAATCGCTATTAAACAGCAAAATGGTTGGGCTTATATAAAAGAAATCAAATAAGCTGTTACCAAAAGAAGCTATATGGATATTGGAATTATTGAGATTTTAGGATATCTGGGGGCATTGATGGTAGGTATGGTACTCGGTTTAATGGGTAGTGGGGGTTCGCTAATTGCAATCCCCATTTTTACCTATATATTTCATATCAATCCTATTACAACAACCGCATATTCCCTATTTGTTGTGGGAACCTCAGCTTCTATAGGAGCTTTAAGGAATTGGAATAAAGGCTTGGTAGATTTTAGAATAGCCATTGTTTTTGCCATCCCTGCATTCATAGCAGTCTATGTAGTTCGCAAATATGTACTTCCAATAATTCCGATGGAGATACTGACCATTAATGGTTTTATCCTTACAAAGAATATGGTCATCATGGTCTTTTTAGCCATTAGCATGTTGCTTTGCTCACTTTCGATGATTCGTGGTAGAAAGTCGTATAAGGATGCTAACCGATCAAATAACTATAATTACCCATTACTAGTATTATATGGTATAATCATCGGTCTATTTACCGGTATCGCAGGAATTGGGGGTGGTTTTTTGATAATCCCCGTATTGGTTTTGTTGATAAAACTACCAATGAGGAAAGCTATAGCGACGTCATTGCTCATAATAGCCGTGAAGTCAATAATCGGATTTTCGGGAGACTTGAACAACTTGGTAATCAATTGGAGCTTTCTAGTGGGATTTACGGTAATAGCTACTATTGGTATTTTCTTAGGCATATATCTTTCTTCTTTTATTAAAGGGGAAATGCTCAAAAAACATTTTGGATGGTTGTTGATGATCATAGCTGTAGGAATTATCTATAAGGAAGTCTTTATATAATCAAGGAGGGGAATTAGAGGATTTTAATTTGTAAATTATCTGCAGTCCCATTTGCTGATTACCCATTAGATAGTTAATGATATACACAGTACCCCCTATTAGATTTTGATTTATTTTATAACAAGAAGGAACAAAGTCTTTGGATGATAATCGGTGGTGCTATTTAAAATAAAGAATATGGCCAAACTTAGGCATACATCAATTGAAATAAAAAAAGAAGAGTTCAAAAGATCAGGATATCGATTAATCGATACTATAGCTGATCTGTTCGATACTATTGAAGACTATGCTGTTACCTCTGGAGAATCACCTTTAGAATTGCAAAAGGTTTTAGAAAACAAAGGCTTACCAGAGAGTGGTCTTTCCGTGGATGAAATTGTCTCAAAAACAACGAATCTTCTGCTCGATCATTCCTTATTCAATGGGCATCCCAAATTTATGGGGTATATCACCTCCTCACCTGCCCCAATTGGCGTTCTAGCGGATATGCTGGCTTCTGCGGTAAATCAAAATGCCGGGGCACAGATTCTAAGCCCTATGGCTACTGAAATCGAAAAACAGACCATACAATGGTTATGCGAGTTCATTGGTGTTTCGCCAACTTATGGAGGTGTTCTGGTCAGTGGTGGCAATATGGCAAATTTCACTGCCTTTTTAGCGGCACGAACTGCTATGGCACCTAAGAATTTAAAAGAAGAGGGGCTTTCACACATTAGCAAAAAGCTGGTAGTTTACTGTTCCAAGACCACACATACGTGGATTGACAAAGCAGCTATTCTGTTTGGTCATGGTTCCAAGTCGGTTCGTTGGATTCCGACCGATTCCAATAATCAAATGAACAATGATCTGTTGTCCGATTCAATTCAAGAGGATTTAAAAAACGGTTCTCAACCTTTTATGGTAATTGGTACCGCAGGCGATGTAAGTACGGGTGTAGTAGATAATCTAACTGAAATCGCGGCCATCTGTAAAAAGTACAAACTATGGTTTCATATTGATGGTGCCTATGGAGCTCCTGCTGCAATCATCCCCGAATTAAAGAATATTTTTCAGGGTATTGAGGAAGCGGATTCTATTGCATTAGACCCTCATAAATGGTTGTATGCACCATTAGAGGCCGGTTGTACGTTGGTTAAAGACCCGAAACACTTAACAGATACGTACAGTGCGCACCCTGAATATTACAATTTCACAAAAGAGGAAGAAAGACAATCCTTAAACTATTACGAATACGGATTACAAAATTCAAGAGGGTTTCGTGCCCTTAAAGTCTGGATGGCACTTCAACAAGTAGGTAGAAAGGGATATGAAAAAATGCTTAGTGGGGACATTGCACTATCGCAAATGCTATTTGATTTGGCTAGTGAACACCCAGAATTGGAAGCGATGACACAAAATTTGAGTATTGCCACTTTTAGGTTTGTTCCTAAGCAGGATCTTTCCGAAGACAAATCGAAACGTGAAACCTACTTAAACACCTTGAACGAAAAATTGTTGGACACGCTTCAACAAGGTGGAGAGGTCTTTCTATCTAATGCCATAGTTAACGAAAAGTATTGCTTACGAGGGTGCATTGTAAACTTTAGGACTTCTGAAAAAGACATAGAAGAGATCATTGAAATTGTTGTTCGAGAGGGAAGATTAAGGCACAAAGAACTACAAACCAAATAAACATGGGTATTACAAAAGAAAGAATCAAATCAATTCGTATGAAATCAACTATATCGTATTTAACGCTTATCGCAATACTTATATTTTCAGGTTGCAAAAACAAAAAAACTGTTCCCTCCTTAGCATCCTTAGACCTTGTTAGGGGAGAACTACTACTTTGTGGAAATGGTGAATTTGGGGATGTAAATTTTTCTGAATCTTGTAGTTATGAAACAAGAGAGACTTTTAATCTAGGTGTCGCACTCTTACATTCTTTTGAATACATTGAGGCAGAAAAGGCCTTTATTCAAGTAATTGATGTTGATCCTGAATGTTCAATGGCCTATTGGGGAGTGGCTATGAGTATTTACCACGGTTTATGGGCACCTCCATCCAATGATGTGCTAATAAAAGGAAGTAAATTACTTAATGCTGCAAAGAATTTACCTAAATCGGAAAAAGCAGCGCAGTACTTGGAGGCAATAGGAGCTTTTTATAAAGATTGGGAAACTGTCGACAACCAAACCAGAAAGGAGCGTTACGCTAAAAAAATGAAGGAAATGTATCTCGCCAATACCGATGATACTGAAGTTGGTGTTTTTTATGCCTTGGCCTTAAGAGCATCAGCAATACCAACAGATAAAACTTATAAGATTCAGCGAGAAGCAGGTAAAATACTTGAGGATTTATTTGAAAAAGAGCCCAATCACCCCGGAATCGCACATTATATTATTCATTCTTATGATTATCCTGAATTAGCAGAACTAGGACTTAATACAGCAAGACGCTATGCGCAAATTGCACCCAATTCTGCCCATGCGCAACATATGCCATCTCATATTTTTACTCGATTGGGACTTTGGCAAGAATCAATTGATACAAATATCAATTCTGCATCTTCTGCAACATGTTATGCAGAAAGCATAGCTCCTGGCGCCCATTGGGATGAAGAAGTACATGCCATGGGATATTTAGTATATTCTTACCTACAAACAGGTGATAATTTAAATGCC
>CAZTLZ010000256.1:0-3882 GCA_964614665.1 uncultured Maribacter sp. | reverse complement strand
CCTCTCCTCCAGCCTTTACCGTTGCCTTAACGTAATCAAAAGCATATATTTCGGCTCTTGAACCAGCGTTCACATTTACCGTGGAAAATTTTGTTTTTAATTCTTTACCCTCATAAACGCCACCCGTGTTTATGGCCACATCTTGCAGATCGGAAGTTCCTGCTGTCTTTATTACCCCACCAGTAACGGTTTTGATTAATAATTGTTCTACTTCGGCATTAATGTCAAGCTCACCCCCTTCTTGTGCCTTTAGTTCCAAAACCTCTTGTTTTATCGTTTCTTCAGAAGTAATTCTTGCATCTTCGTTAACATCAATGATAATTAGTTTTTCAGAATAATATAAATCCACAAAAGTTCTGTAACCACTAAAAATCTTATCGATTTGCATACGTAGTTTCAAAACGCCACCATTATTTACAATAGCAACTTTGTTCGTGTTCGCACCTGTAATCACCGCCTTGTTCACATCTGATTTAATAAGATTAATTGACAGACCGTCAAAACCTTTAACCTCAGTGAATGATTGAAGATCTTTAGTAATCTTTTCATCTTGCGCTAACAAGCTTTGTAGAGCAAAAAACGATACTAAAAGTAAAAGTATTTGTCTCATTACATAATGTTTTGGTTGTTCAGCATCCGCCAAACATACTCCATTTAAAAAAATGGATTTATTCATGCTTTCCGATAAGGGTAAAATCTAGATGGCGTTTTATTAAATCTGTATTCTTAACCATGACCACAACTTCATCACCTAGCTGGTACGATTTTTTGGTTCGTTCCCCATAAATAGCGTACTCCTTCTCATCAAAGATATAATAATCCCCTTTTATATCACGAATACGCACCATGCCTTCACACTTATTTTCAATGATTTCAACATAAATACCCCACTCGGTAACTCCTGAAATCACACCAACAAATTCTTGATCTTGATGGTCTTGCATGAACTTGATTTGCATGTATTTTATCGAATCTCGCTCTGCACTTGCTGCCAAATATTCCATATCCGAGGAATGTTTGCACTTTTCTTCATACACTTCTGTCTTTGGAGAATCTCCTCCGTCTAAATAATGTTGTAATAATCGATGTACCATTACATCGGGATAACGCCGAATTGGCGAGGTGAAATGTGAGTAATAATCGAATGCCAGTCCATAGTGACCAATGTTGTCGGTAGTGTAAATAGCCTTGCTCATACTTCGTATCGCAAGCGTGTCTACCAAATTTTGTTCTTTTTTACCTTTTACATCTTCGAGAAGCTTATTTAGAGACGCGCTAATGGCTTTTTTATCTTTAAAGTTCAACTTGTGCCCGAAACGTGAAATAATACCATTTAAGGCTATTAATTTATCTTCATTCGGATTATCATGAATACGATATACAAAAGTCTTGGTAGGCTTTTGTTTCCCTATGAATTGCGCTACCTTTCTATTCGCCAATAACATAAACTCTTCAATCAATTTGTTGGCATCTTTTGATTCCTTAAAAAAGACACTTGTGGGTTCGCTTTTTTCATTTAAATTGAACCGTACTTCCACTTTATCAAAAGAAATAGCTCCATGTTCCATGCGAGCTGAGCGCATAATTTTTGCCAATCTATCTAAAGTCAACGTTGCCTCTACAACTTCGTTCGAAACGGAATAGGCTCCTTCGCGGATTGATGTTTCCTGAGGTATCCTACCATTACCGTTTTCGATGATATGTTGTGCTTCTTCATACGCAAAACGTTCGTTGGAATTGATAACCGTACGCCCAAACCATTCGTTTTTGATTTGCGCTTTGTCATCCAATTCAAAAATGGCGGAAAACGTGTATTTCTCTTCGTTAGGTCTAAGTGAACAAGCATTGTTCGATAAAACCTCTGGAAGCATAGGAACAACCCTATCTACTAAATAAACAGAGGTTGCTCTACTATAAGCTTCATCATCCAAAACAGTATCCTTCTGTAAATAATGGGAGACATCTGCAATATGAATTCCTATTTCAAAATTTCCGTTCTCTAAAACTTCGAAGGATAGCGCATCATCAAAGTCCTTTGCGTCTTTTGGGTCTATCGTAAATGTTAAAACATTTCGCATATCCCTACGTTTTGCGATTTCTTCCGGTTTGATAGATGTATCCAGTTGGTCTGCATAACGTTCTACTTCCAAAGGAAACTCATAAGGCAATCCGTATTCTGCTAAAATGGAATGTATTTCTGTATTATGTTCTCCGGGTTTTCCCAACACTTCGGTAATTTTCCCAAAAGGTGAATCAGCCTTATCCGGCCATTCCGTAATTTCAACAATCACCTTATCTCCATCGTTTGCCTTTCCTATTTTATCCTGTGAAACAAAAATATCGGTGTACATTCTGAAATCCGAAGGACGTATAAATGCAAATGTTTTCTGCATATCAACAATTCCAACGAACTCCATTTTATTTCGTTCAACTACTCTGGTAATCTCACCTTCTAGTTTTTTACCTTTTCTTCTTGGAAAAACATAGACTTCAACGGTGTCTTTATGAAAAGCTTTTTTTAGTTTATTAAAGGGAACGAATACATCATCATCCATACCTTCAATAATAATATAAGCATTACCTCTTCCGGTAATATCAACAACACCCGTATGGAGGGTTTTTGTAGTAGTGATCGCTTTATATTTACCCCTACTTTCTTCAACTATTCGTTTGCTTTCTTTTAGCTGAACTAGTTTTTTGATGAGTATGTTTCGATCATGAGCTTCCGTAACACCAATCTTTGCCGCAATTTGTTTATAATTAAAACTCTTATTCTGTTCTTTTTCCAGAACGGTGAAAATTCCCTTTGTTATTTCGTTTTTTCTATGGTTTTTTGCCTTTTTACTCTTCTTTGACATTAAATTATTTTCTTATTTATGTGGAAAATTATAACAAATCGTCCACTTGATTTTTTAATATTTATGTTCCTCTCAACTTTTACACTAAAAAAGGGTTATGAACATATATATCATATATATTGTTTTCTTTTTTAAATTTTAAAATAAAAATGATGGTTATGATAGTATGTTAATAATGGAGATAAAAAAATCAAAAAAACCTTGCTCTAAACCGATTTCAAAATTTATTGACATTCTTTACAACTATAATCTTTTTAGAAATCAGTTGTTTAACATTTTTATCAACCTATCTTCATAAGTGATATCAACACAAAATTTATAATAAGTAATTACAAAGGTAGTGTTAACTTCTCAATATGAAAGTTTGATATCTTTCTGTTATGTTATGAGAAGTAAATTATGGATTGTTATAATTGTTTTGTAAAGGAGTTTTCTAATGATTTTACAAAACTTAAAAGTGATTTTTTATTGTAACGTTATCAACATTTTTCATTGACAATTTGAACATCAAATGAACAACGGTAAAACTTGAAAATGAAATTAGTGTTGTGAGGGTATGAATAGTTGTGGTGAAACCCATCTATTTGTACATTTGTTAGACTAACCCAATATTTGACATCATGAAAATAGCAATAGGTAACGATCATGCTGGCACGGAATATAAATTAGCAATCCTAGGATTGTTAAAGTCTCTACATATTGAGGTAGCAAATCATGGCACAGATGGGTCCGATAGTGTGGATTATCCTGATTTTGTACACCCTGTGGCAACAGATGTTGAAGAGGGAAAGGTAGATTTAGGAATTATTATTTGTGGAAGTGGCAATGGTGCATCAATGACCGCTAACAAACATCAAAAAATACGTTGTGCCCTATGTTGGAATAAAGAAATTGTTCAGCTGGCAAGAGAACACAATGATGCGAATATTTTAAGCCTACCCGCTCGTTTTATTTCTTTACCACAAGCTTTGGAAATGGTAAATATGTTCATTGAGACGAAGTTTGAAGGCGGAAGACATGAGCG
>CAZTLZ010000255.1:0-3907 GCA_964614665.1 uncultured Maribacter sp. | reverse complement strand
GCCGCTCTGGTGATAGGTAGAGAAATTTGTAATTGCCGAAAATGCAATTATCGAGAAGATTGCTTACTTCCTCATGGGCAATACCTCCTGTTAAAGCTATTGCCTTGATGCCTCTTTTTTTAAGGTTTTCTACCTGATTCTGAATCAAGGCAATCAAAGGTGATACTACAATACAAATTCCTTCTTTGGTCAAGGCCGGCACCTGAAAGCAAACAGACTTTCCCCCACCAGTTGGTAGTAGTGCCAAAACATCTTGTTCGTTCAAGACCGCATTAATGATTTTTTCCTGAGACCCCTTGAACTCAGTATACCCCCAATATTCTCGTAAGATTTCTTTTGGGCTTTTACTCACACCTTGTTATTTAAATGATCAAGGATGTAATCCACCCGCTGTGCTATGCTCATTTTTGGTACAATTTGAACCTCATAGCCAAATCGGTCATAGCAATTGTATAGACATTCGTGAACCAAAATACTCTCTTCATAACTCTCGAAACGTTCATTATCCGAAATGTGGATTTCCTTCCAGGGCGGCATAAGGAACACGGCATCATAAGGGTGGTCATTGCTTGCTTTCTCAAATGTCGCATTGTAGGGCTGATTAAAGCAATCCATATAAGCAAGTACATCAGGAATACCCCTATCAAAGAATACGTTTTTTTCCACGGAATTCACTATCGAAGTATATTGTGCAATACGGGCGTCTAGAATTCTTTGATTGAATTCCTCAGGGTTGGATACAGAGACAATGGGGTTGGTTTTGAAAACCGCTTCTCCCTCTTCCTCTTTTTTTTCCAAAGTCATCATGCGGATTACTTCATGAAGACACGTAAACCCTATTTCTTCAAGATGATTTATAACAGATGTTTTACCTGTGCTTGGTCCTCCAGTTATAACTACTTTTTTTGTGTTCAATCGAATTGATTTATCCCTGCAAAAGTAATCAAACCCCTAGGATAATAAAATCAGGGTGAACCACTATCTTTGTCCAAAAGCGATTGAATGGACACTGAAAAATCTGAAGAGTTTTATAAAAGATTGAAACTGCAATTGACAGAAAATACAAGTTGGCCGTCGAACTATCTTTATAAGTTCATAGTTCCGACCGATGATTCCAAAATCAAGCAGATAGAAAAGATATTTGATAATACAGGTGCGGTAATCGAATCGAAACAATCAAAAAAAGGCACATATACCAGCCTTAGTGTAACGGTAAATCTTGAGGGACCGGATGCCGTAATCGAAAAATACAAGCAAGTGGGTGCGGTTGAAGGGGTTATATCTTTATAAAATAGCTATTCTTGCATAATTTTGCTAATTTGCGTCCGTTATAAGAATACTTCCTTGTACATTTTATTTACAAAAAACATTTCAATTTGAATTTAGTAGAAAATATAGAATATAATACGGAGCGTCCGCACCTTATTATTCCAGAATACGGCCGCCATTTTCAGAAGATGGTCGATCATGCCGTTTCAATAGTTGATAGAGAAGAGCGAAACAAAATAGCCAAAGCAATTATAAGTGTTATGGGCAATTTGCAACCCCACTTACGTGATGTGCCTGATTTTCAGCATAAACTTTGGGACCAGTTGTTCATAATGTCCGATTTTAAATTGGATGTTGATTCGCCATTTCCTATTACCTCGAAAGAGGTATTAGAGCAACGGCCTGAGCCATTACCTTATCCTCAGAACCATCCGAAATACCGTTTTTATGGTAATAATATCAAGCGTATGATCGATGTTGCGGTAAAGTGGGAAAAAGGCGATATGCGTGACGGGCTTGAATATGCCATTGCAAACCACATGAAAAAGTGTTATCTCAATTGGAACAAAGATACTGTTGATGACAAGGCCATTTTCAAGCATTTATATGAACTGAGTGACGGACAAATCAACTTAAGTACCGATAACGAGATTTTGACGGATAGCGGGCAATTCTTAAAAAACCGTGTTGCAAAGAACCCTCGTAACAATTCAGGTAAAAAAAATCAAAGAAATAATAATCGCGGTAAAAAGCGGTACTAAAATGCTCCGGCCTACATGGGAACATTCAAAATAGAAGGGGGACACCAACTTTCAGGTGAAATAACTCCTCAGGGTGCAAAGAACGAAGCATTGCAGATACTTTGTGCCGTACTACTGACTCCAGAAAAAATTACCATCAGTAACATTCCTGATATTGTTGATGTCAATAAACTTATCGCCCTTTTAAAAGATTTGGGTGTAAAAGTTGAAAAACTTGGCAAAGGAAGATACTCTTTTATCGCTGACGAGGTCGATTTAGACTATTTGCAGTCTGCCCAATTTAAGAAAGATGGAAGTGGGCTTCGAGGCTCTATTATGTTGGTCGGACCATTGTTGTCTCGTTTCGGGAAGGGATATATTCCTAAGCCGGGCGGTGATAAAATAGGCCGTAGAAGGTTGGACACCCACTTTGAAGGTTTTATCAATCTAGGTGCCAAGTTTCGATACAATAGAGAAGAATATTTTTATGGTGTTGAGGCCGATAAATTGACGGGCACCTATATGTTATTGGATGAAGCATCAGTAACAGGCACCGCCAATATTGTTATGGCGGCAGTACTTGCAGAAGGTACAACCACTATTTACAATGCGGCATGCGAGCCTTATTTACAACAGTTGTGTAAGATGTTGAACCGAATGGGAGCTAAGATTTCCGGTGTCGGTTCAAACCTTTTAACCATAGAGGGCGTATCGGAATTGGGAGGAACCGAGCACACCATGTTGCCCGATATGATTGAAATAGGAAGTTGGATAGGACTAGCTGCCATGACAAGAAGCGAACTGACAATCAAAAACGTCAGTTGGGATGATTTGGGACAAATACCTTCAGTGTTTCAAAAGCTTGGCATTCAGTTAGAACGAAATGGAGATGATATCTACATTCCTGCCCATAAAGATGGTTACGAAATACAGAATTATATTGATGGATCCATTTTGACCATTGCCGATGCTCCATGGCCCGGTATGACACCTGATTTGTTGAGTATTATTTTGGTAATGGCTACCCAGGCAAGAGGAGAAGTGGTTATTCATCAAAAAATGTTCGAAAGTCGTTTATTCTTTGTGGATAAACTTTTAGATATGGGCGCAAAGATTATTTTATGTGATCCACATCGCGCGACCGTTATCGGGCACGATTTTAAGTCTACTTTGAAGGCCACCACCATGACTTCACCTGATATTCGTGCTGGTGTTTCCTTATTGATTGCGGCATTATCCGCTAAAGGCACTTCTATTATTCACAATATCGAACAAATCGATAGAGGGTATGAAGACATAGATACAAGATTGCGAGCTATTGGGGCAAAGATTGAGCGGGTCTAATTTTGATTAGTAAATCAGTGTATTAACTCAACAGGAGCTATAATTTCATACGCATTATTGGGCAACGCTCAATTTTCTATTTTACTTATTCATCTATAATGTTGGTTTATAGTATATTTCGTGTTTAGTCAGAAAGGATAAGTTGCCAGGAAATACCATATTTATCTTCACACCACCCAAATTTTTTGCCAAAGCCATAATCTCCCAAATCGTAATTGTCAAGAGGAATCATTATTTGTCCTCCATTCGAAGAAAGTTTTTCGAATAAAGTCTGTATCTCACTTTCTGAATTGCATTCAACAAAAAGTGATACTCCCGGAGAAAATGACCAAGCATGATCATAGTTACTTTCGGAAACCATATACTCGGTCCCATTTAAGGTGAAAACTCCATGCTTGATAAGTTCTGGTGTTCCTCCAGCCTCACCTTTTTGGTATCTTATTATGCCTTTAATTTCCGAATTTGGAAAGATTGAGGTGTAAAAATTAAGCGCTTCTTGAGCCTTGCCACATTGATTACCTACAAATGTTAGAAATGTTGTTGTTTTCATTTTT
>CAZTLZ010000254.1:0-3907 GCA_964614665.1 uncultured Maribacter sp. | reverse complement strand
CTGGCGCGTCTACCAATTCCGCCACGTGCGCAAATTTTAGTCTGCAAATATAGTAGAACTATTCGAAGATTTTATGTTCTAAAGTGTTTTGTTGTCAGGTCTTATTGGACTTTCCTTTGAATCCGTACATATTTTGGTGGAGGAAGTCTTTTGGAAATTTTTCGTCACCAGGAAAACCTATTTCTATCGTACCACTATCTTCTGGAATATAATTGGTGCCAAAAATATAATCCCAGAGGCTAAGACTTATTCCGTAGTTAATTCCATATTCTCCTTTGGGAAGTTCATAGGCATGATGGTACAAATGCATAACCGGATTGTTCAGCAAGTATTTTAGAGGTCCCCAAGTAAGCTTGATATTGGCGTGATTCAAGTGCCCGACGGTAATGGCTATAAAATGTACGATATAGGCCTGTTCGGGCTCAAAGCCCCCTAAAAGCATGACTCCAAAAGTCTTCAATGGTTTATATAGTAAATTTTCCATCCAATGATATCGAAGGTGCGCTGCAAACCCCATTTCCTTTACACTGTGATGAACTTTGTGGAAATTCCATAGAAATGGAAATCGATGCAATAAAATATGGGTAAACCACTGTACAAAATCAAGTACTAAAAAGAAAATAATTAGTTGTAACCACATTGGCCAGGCGCCTATATTAATAATAGCTAGGCTTTTCGAGGTAATACCAATATCTTTGAAAAGAACGCCTAAAAGATTATAGAACCCACTTATTACAATGGCGAATAGAAAAAAATTGAAAAACATATAAAAAGCATCCAACCAAAAGTCTTTTCTGAAAATCGACTGTTCTTTTCGCCATGGGAATGCGATTTCAAGTAGCCATACCAAAAGTGAAATCGCGATAAGACCCCAAAAATAATTGGTATACCAAGGCACATCAAAAATGATTGACTTCCAAGTCCAATTTAAAGTTCCAATGAATGAATTCGTAAAGGTTTCAATATATTTTTCCATAGCTACTATAAAATTATTATAATACCGTTTTTTTCAATACTGGGTATTGAATCAGTAGAACCCTTTGTGCAACGATTTGCATGTAGTGACTAAAATCAGAAAAACAGGTATTGATTTAATCTTTAAGTTCATACCATTCGACATTGGTCAAGTTCTGACGTCTTCCTTTCTGGACAGGAGCATAATATTTGGCCAAATAGTTAACAATCAGTTCTTCGTTGTTGCCGAGGTCCCATAGATTTTGTGTTTCCTGCATCCAGCGGATGGTGGCTAACCACCGTTCTTTTGACATTCTGTTTTGGGTTACCAATTTTGCTGAATGGCAGTTCGTACAATTATTGACTACGAGCATCAAACCCTCGCCCTCAACAAAACCCGTTCGCGTGTGTATCCCATTTTCGACCTTGTCAAAATCGGAATCACTTGGGTCCGATACATTTTTTTCAGGCAATGTGACGTAATCTTCATTGGGTTTCTCTGATTTGAATGCGGATAGGGTAGGATCGACCATTAGATAAATCAATATTGTGGCGATAATGCCAAATACAATGAATATCGAAAGCATAAGGCGGTAGAGCCTCTTGGCTACCTTCCTAATGTTGGTCCGGTCTTCCATCAGCTTACTTTTAGTGCAATTCGATGACAGGCATTATTTAGATACCCTTTCGGATTCCATCCGGGCAGTAACATCGGCTGGGCTTTGCCATTACTATCGGTAGCCTTGGCCCATACTTCGTAGTATCCAACCTCTGGAAATTCGATTGAGGCATTGAAATGCTGCCATGCGAGTCGGTTTGAAGGTGACTGTAAATTACATTTTTTCCAAGTGCTGCCGAAGTCGATCGAGTACTCAATTTTGCTAACTTCCAATTCTCCAGCCCATGCATGCCCTCTAAAGTCAAGTGTTTTGTCTAGCTTGATAATAGCTCCTGTTTTGGGGTATGTAATTAATGATTTCACGGGCATTGACTCGATAATACACATATCTTCATCTGCAACTTTTTCGCCCGGGGCAACGGGTTTACAGGGTACTCGATAAGCCGTACCGGTCATTTTCGTTCCATCGTGAACAACATTGCGAACACTAATTCGGTTAATCCATTTTCCAGATGCGGAAGCAGGAAATCCTCCAGCGATTAGCCTTAATGGGTACCCGTGAGCAAGTGGAATATCTTCACCGTTCATCTGAAATGCGATTAAGGTTTCATCTTGAAGTGCTTTTGCAATAGGCACCCCACGTGAAATCGGTTCTTTTTTCGGGTCATTGCTAAGATGGGTATCGGTTGCATGATAACCAATATATACGGCGTCATTTTTTATTCCCACATCGGCCAAAACATCCTTTAGCCGAACCCCCGTCCATTTTGCACAAGAAACTGCACCTATTGTCCATTGGTTTCCCTTGGCGGGTGGGTCGAATTCACTTCTTCCATTCCCGCCACATTCCAATGTGAGTTGATACGTATGATGCTTAAATTTCGATTTCAACTCTTCCAAACTGAATTTTTTCTCTTCTATTACGGATTCTCCGTCAAATGTAATGGACCAATTTTTTACATCTATTTCTTTTGGAATATTTCCGTTGTTTCTAATGAACATGAAATTATTAGGAGTAATCTTGTCATCAAGTAGATGCGCTTGTGCCTCCATATTCCAAGGCTTGTCGTTCAATAAAACCATTTGCGGGTCTTTATTGAACATTTTGAAGGGATCAGGTTCTTGTAAACCTAAAGGTTGATATCCGGCGGGGAGTGAATCTCCATAAACGATTTTCGCTCCTAATAGAGCCCCTAGTGAAGTTAGTGCTGCCCTTTTGACGAATTTTCTTCTCTGCATTTGATCGGGTAATTTTTGAGGTTCGAATCTAATCTTTGTATCAATTAAATTAAGTAACCATTGTTACATCTTAGAACTTAGGTATAAAGTTAATCAGAAAATGTATTTAATCTGGTACTCTTGAATATTGATGGTGAAGTTACTGATCACCATTTCCTTGGTGGCGAAATCTATAAGATCGATTAAACTTTTGTCTAACAAAATTAGTCTGAATCATTAGATGCAATGGTGGATTTTTTTGAATTAAGGTACATACAGAACCAACGATTTGAAAAGAACATTATCACAGGGTAGGAGCTAAAGTGTAAGTAGATTGATACATCAGTACCATTTCAAAGCCCGCAAAGGCACAGAATATTTCTTTGATCTAAAAAATATAGTACTCGCATTAAAATAGATATAAGTTATATTTACATTGTAATCTATCATTTTCCGATATGTTGAAGAAATTCGATGAAACCAGACAAGACTTAAAGCCATACGGCTTGACATGTGAGTTATGGCAACCTAAGCTAATGGAAAGACCAGATAGGCATAATGAGATTGAAATCAACTATTTGCCAGAAGGATCATTGACTTATTTGATTCATGACCAAAAACTAAAGATCCAAAAGGGTAGGATGATTGTTTTTTGGGCATTGTTTCCACATCAGATTGTTGACTTTTCCAAAGACGCCCCTTACCATGTAATTACAATTCCTTTTTCAACTTTGCTCAGTTGGAATCTCCCAAAGAGATTTTTGGAAATGCTCTTTCGAGGAGAACTCAAGGCTACAACATATAAACCCTCAAACCCTGTGTTAGCGAATCAAATATTCGAACGTTGGGCCGATGAACTTAATAGGGACACTTCGGTTTTGAAGGAAATTTGCAGTCTGGAAATCGAGGCATATTTAAAGCGGTTTGCTTACCGAACGATGAATGCCACCTCTTCTATTGAAAAGGTAGAGCCGCTTCCGATAAATTTGGTTGAACAAATAGCGGTCTATATCGCCAACAACTTTAATCGTCCAATTAAGGTTGTAGATGTGGCTAAGGCTGTGGGACTGCATCCTGACTACGCGAACGTTATATTCAAAAAAACATTCGGCTATA
>CAZTLZ010000253.1:0-3938 GCA_964614665.1 uncultured Maribacter sp. | reverse complement strand
CCAATACACCTAATTTTGCAAAAACCGGCATTCCCATTTGTATGGCATCAATCCACGACCAATCATTCAATTGGGGTGTATTCAACAGCATATTCATCGTTGCTTTTGTGGGCTTCAGTTTTTTGGAGTCTGGCTCTAAATTGTAGAGGTCAATATAGGTTTGTGCAGCACAGTAATCATCTGCATTTCTATTAGCGCTGCCATTTCTAAAACCCCAATTGTGAAATTCAGCCCATGAATACGCATAGTCATAATACGCCTCTTTCGGGTATATTTCATAAAGTGCCATTAAGCCCTCATAGTAAACCCCTCTGGTCCAAATATTACTTGGGCGCTCTTTGTTGGTAATAATGGTTTTGCCAACATCTGCCCATTTCTCCATGAAATATTGATTGGCAACTTGCATATTTTTTAACACCGAATCTTGCTGAATTTCTTGAGCGTGTGCACTAAATTGTAGGGTACAAAACAAAACCCCGAATACTGTTTTGATAACGTTCATTCTAATTTTCATTTGTTGATTTTAAAGGGATTAATGTTACAGGACCAAGTAAACCTGAAGGCATGGGATTCCAAAGCGTGGCATCGAACTTTTTGTAATCTTTGTTCACCATATTTATCTCTTTAAAAATTTTCCATTCTTCACCACGTAACTCTTTAGCTCTAATTCTATTGGCGGGTAGATTGGTAACTTCTATTCTTAATTTATTTTCCCCTGGAAGTAGATTTTTGAGTTCTATTTTAAAAGGATTTGCCCAAAGCGTACCAATATAATCATCGTTTAACCAAACCTTTGCACTCTCACGTACATCGCCCAGCTTCAAACTCCACTTCTGAGTTGCGGCATCCGGGTTATCAAAATTAATTTCGTACCGTACCGTACCAGAGAAGAAAGCTTCTTTATCGCCTAAAGTGGTCCATGACCCTAAATTTTCCAAAGTAGATGGATATGGAATTTCAGGTCCTCCCTTTAAAAAAGTAAGTTTCCAATCACCACTAATTTGATGTTCAATAGAAGTCTCCTCTAAATACTGCCAATCTCCATCTATTTGATTATTTACTTCTTTAACAAAAAGTGACCCTCCTGACGGGATATTCAAGGCAACAAATGTTTGTCCGTTTTCGATATAAGATTTTGCTTTGCCTTCTTTTTCTGAGAGTGGGTCATAAAGTACTACATCGTTACTTTTAATTTGGAAAGGGTAACTTCCTTTAATGGTTTCGGTAGTATGATTCACTACATAATAAACCTTTTTTCCATCTATAGTTCTTCGGATATATTTCAGCCCTGAGGATACTATTGCTTCCGGATTAACACCGGCTGCTTGCAACGCATTTTTAAAATCGGTGATCGTATTTAGTATTTCACTATTCTCCGAAATTGATTTCTTTAGCTCAACATTCTTTTCTTGATAATCTGAAAAACCAGGTACCGATTCTGGCATCCCTTGAAATAGTATGGAGGCGCCTTGTTTTTTCAACGCAATCATTTTTTTAA
This sequence comes from uncultured Maribacter sp., assembly GCA_964614665.1. Taxonomy (GTDB): domain Bacteria; phylum Bacteroidota; class Bacteroidia; order Flavobacteriales; family Flavobacteriaceae; genus Maribacter_C. The sequence continues at coordinate 2,440 of CAZTLZ010000253.1, read as the reverse complement.
ACGTCGCCAATGGCATTTTGTCTGCATCAGGCACAATTAAACTTTTATAGCTTGCTCCTGGTGTCACCAAAAGACCATTCTCAAAAACAAGCTCTTGTATAAATCGGTCTGAAATAAAGTCTGTAGTATATCCCTTCGCAGCTAACTCTTTTGCTACTTTATAAAAAGGTGTTCCGTGAAGCCATTTATCCAAAGAATGGATTTTAAACTGAAAGAATAAATCGCCTTTTAAATAATCGTCCCATACATCATGTATAGGCCAATACAATAAAATCTCATTATCTGGTTTACCCGACTGTAATAGTCTTTGGCAATTTGTGATGTATGAGAATAAGCTGGGAGCATCTTCCCAAATGGTATTGTTTTCATTGAAATTAACAGAGGCATAAAATTTCCAACCGGGCCATGCTGCCCTTTTTGGGGAATAGGTTGCGCCATGTAGAAATATGTGATTTACACCATTTAGCAGCAGATCTTCCGCTTCTGGTTTGGTTTGGGATAAAGCTGTTTTAAAATGATCCCGCAGCCAAGTAAATGTTTCTGAAGATATTAAAGGTTTTCCAGAAATATGAGCAGCAGAGGAAGAGAATTTCAACATTATAGGGTCTGCATCACCTTCTCTAATGTCTTCCTTCTCGCGTCTAAAACCCTCTATATCGTATGGCATAGAACCAAAGGTTTCACATTCGGGAATATCTGCTGAAGCGTAATAATCAATTAAGTTTCCAGGTGAACCATGAGCCTGTAACCTGGTTTTAAAACCTTTTTCATTTGCCCAGTTAGTCCAAGGTCTGTCAAACTCTGTCAATAATAAGTCCCCAAGAGTTTCCCTATAATCACTCTTAATACGGTTATGTAGCTCATTATCAGTTGTGGAAAGCAGTTTTGGCAAATGTGGTTTTAGGTCATAGCCTCTTCTTTCTTCAAATTCCTTAAAAAAGTTGGGCGTAAAATCGGTACCATAAACTTCATAACTGTCATTAAAAATAGACCGCAATCCTTTGCCCGCTTTTACAAAAGTAGTATCAAAACGACTTACATACTGTTCTAGAGCTTTTCTGGAATAATGATTCACGGTATAGCCTTCACCACCAGGTGCAGCCCGTTTTACTTTTTGACCAGTTTTACCCGTAAAAACCTTATAAATGGTGTAGTCATTCTTTTTAGCTTTCCACTTTAGTCGATTATTCTTTATAAAGGGTGTTAAATCAGTATAGTTTCCTTTTGTATCATAGGCATACACTAGATTCAAACTAGCGCCTAAGGTATCTTTTGGATTTACAGGAAGTAGCATTTCGTCTATTTGCGCTCCTTTTGTAAGCTTGAGGCTATCAACAACCAAGCGAGTGGCAGCATAATCTAAAGTTACTTGAGGTCCACCATAAGGCCAGCCCGTACCCAGATTCATATCTACTTGCAAACCCAAACTATCTGCGGTTTTAATCGTAAAATCTAAAAGGGAAAGCCATTCTTTTGATAAGAAAGGTACATTATTCGCATCTTCACCTTGCACCCCATAAATAGGTGTTATTTCAACCCCGCCAAGTCCTGCTTTAGAAAACGATTGTAACGTAGCTTGAATATTCTGCTCATCAACCGCACTTCCCATCCACCACCAACGTGTCCAAGGTTTAATGGTAGAACTATAACTATCTTCAATCACCGCTGAATTGTTCTGAGAGCAACCCGTAACTACACAAGAAAACAGCGTAATACAAACTATATATTTTACTACTTCAAGTTTCATTTTCTGATGAATTTTTCTTTTTTTTAGACTATACCTAAAAATAAATTGATAATATTTTTTTTTAAAAATAGCTTTCCTCATTAAAATCAGTGTCCTGTGCTGTGCTGTCACTAAAATAAAAGATATTTTAACACCTAACTAAACAGCATAGTACAGGATACAAACACCTTGACCAACCAGTAACTTACCCTCTGTATTTAAAGGATATTGAAATGAAATTTTTACGACTACCTCTTATTATCTTTATTTTAATCTCAAGCATAAAATTAGAAGCTCAAACCTATTTAGGGGATTTTAAAAGTTCAATTTCTGAAAATGAAGACTATGAGACCATTGTAACTACAAATGGAATGGTTAGAATTGAGTTTATTAAAACTGATGCTGTTCGCATAAGATCTTCATGGAGTGGTGACTTTAAGGTTAATGAGCCTTTGATAGTTATTAAATATGATTGGCCAAAAGTAGCCTACACTAAAAACGAAAATGAAAAGGAGATAAGTTTTACCACGGAAAAAATTCAAGTAAGAATTTTGAAAAATCCTTTTTCAATAGGTGTTTATGACCGTGAAGGAAATTCACTGCTACAAGAGCAATCATCAAAAGATAAAGGTAGCACCTATCTTTCAGGCAAAGAAATCGGAACATCTTTTGAATTAAAAGCAAGTGAGCACTTTTTCGGATTTGGTGAGCGAA
>CAZTLZ010000252.1:0-3955 GCA_964614665.1 uncultured Maribacter sp. | reverse complement strand
TCTGCCCGAGTTATTCCTTTCAAAGGTTCTTGGATAGAATTTGCTACCGATATCAATGGCGTCATGTATGCCTATATCGATAGGAAGAAAAAATTGCCTGTTACCACTTTGTTCAGAGCTATCGGTTTTGAACGTGATAAGGATATCTTGGAAATCTTCGATTTATCGGAAGAAGTAAAAGTGTCGAATGCAGGATTGAAAAAGGTTTTGGGTCGTAAATTGGCTGCTAGAGTTTTGAATACATGGCACGAAGATTTTGTTGATGAGGATACTGGTGAAGTTGTCTCCATTGAAAGAAACGAAATTGTTTTAGATCGTGACACGATATTAGAAAAAGAGCACATTGCGGAGATTATTGAGGCCGATGTGAAGACTGTTTTATTGCATAAGGAGAATAACGCCCAATCTGATTATGCCATTATTCACAATACACTTCAAAAGGATCCAACAAACTCCGAAAAGGAAGCGGTTGAGCATATCTACCGACAATTACGTAATGCCGAGCCGCCCGATGAGGAAACCGCTCGTGGTATTATTGATAAATTGTTCTTCTCGGATCAGCGTTACAATTTAGGTGAAGTTGGGCGTTACAGAATGAACAAAAAGCTACAATTGGATATTGGAATGGACAAGCAGGTCTTGACTAAAGAAGATATTATAACAATTATAAAATACTTAATTGAGCTGATCAATTCAAAAGCGGAGATTGATGATATCGATCACCTTTCTAATCGTCGTGTTAGAACGGTAGGTGAGCAGTTATCTTCTCAATTCGGTGTTGGTTTGGCCCGTATGGCAAGAACTATCCGTGAACGTATGAACGTACGTGATAATGAGGTGTTTACACCAATTGATTTGATTAACGCGAAAACATTGTCTTCGGTTATTAACTCGTTCTTTGGTACAAATCAGCTTTCTCAATTTATGGATCAAACGAATCCATTAGCCGAGATAACACATAAAAGACGTTTGTCTGCACTTGGGCCAGGTGGTCTTTCTAGAGAAAGAGCAGGTTTTGAGGTGCGAGATGTTCACTATACGCACTACGGAAGACTTTGTCCGATAGAGACTCCTGAGGGGCCGAATATTGGTTTGATTTCTTCTCTGGCTGTTTTCGCCAAGGTCAACCCTATGGGTTTCTTGGAAACTCCATATCGAAAAGTAGATAAGTCTAAGGTAAACACAAAGGAATATGTATATCTAAGTGCTGAAGAGGAAGAGGGAATGAAAATCGCCCAAGCTAATATTCCTCTGAAGGATAACGGGAGCATTGACAGTGAGAAGGTAATTGCCCGTGAAGAAGGCGATTTTCCAGTGGTAGAGCCAAATGAAATAAACTACACGGATGTCGCGCCAAATCAAATTGCGTCGATTTCAGCTTCATTGATTCCGTTCTTGGAACATGATGATGCGAACCGTGCTTTGATGGGCTCGAACATGATGCGTCAAGCAGTTCCATTGTTGAAACCTCAGTCACCAATCGTAGGTACAGGTCTTGAGCGCCAAGTTGCTTCAGATTCTAGAGTTTTGATCAATGCTGAAGGTGATGGAGTTATCGAATATGTTGATTCGCAAAAAATCACTATTAAGTATAAAAGAACCGATGCAGAGCGATTGATAAGTTTTGAAGACGATTCCAAATCGTACAATTTGGTAAAATTCAGAAAAACGAATCAAGGTACTAGTATCAACCTTAAGCCAATTGTTAAAAAAGGCGATAAGGTGAAAAAAGGTCAAGTTCTCTGCGAAGGGTATGCAACTGAAAAAGGTGAATTGGCATTAGGTAGAAACCTTACCGTTGCCTTTATGCCTTGGAAAGGATATAACTTTGAGGATGCGATTGTAATTTCTGAAAAAGTTGTTCGAGAAGACATATTCACTTCGATTCATGTCGATGAGTATTCTTTGGAAGTTCGTGACACGAAGCTTGGTGCAGAAGAATTAACCCATGATATTCCAAATGTTTCAGAGGAAGCAACAAAAGATTTGGATGAAAATGGTATGATTCGCATCGGAGCAGAAGTTAAACCAGGAGATATATTAATAGGTAAGATTACTCCTAAGGGAGAATCGGATCCTACTCCTGAAGAAAAACTACTTCGAGCGATTTTTGGTGATAAGGCCGGTGATGTAAAAGATGCATCTTTGAAAGCTTCTCCATCATTAAGGGGGGTCGTTATAGAGAAAAAATTGTTCTCACGTTCAATTAAAGATAAGCGCAAGCGTTCTGAGGATAAAGAGGCAATCAATGCCCTTGAATTGGAATACGAAGTGAAGTTTGAACAATTGAAAGATGTTTTAGTTGAAAAACTATTCTCATTGATCAATGGAAAAACTTCGCAAGGTGTATTGAATGACTTAGGAGAGGAAGTATTACCAAAAGGTAAGAAGTATACCATGAAGATGTTGAATGCCGTTGACGATTTCGCTCACTTGGTTGGTGGAAGTTGGACTACGGATAAGGCAACAAATGCAATGGTTGCTGATTTACTTCACAACTATAAAATCAAGTTGAATGACCTTCAAGGTAACTTGAGAAGAGATAAGTTCACGATTTCTGTTGGAGATGAATTGCCAGCTGGAATCATGAAACTCGCTAAAGTTTATGTAGCTAAAAAACGTAAACTTAAGGTTGGTGATAAAATGGCGGGCCGTCATGGTAACAAAGGTATTGTTTCAAGAATAGTACGTCAAGAAGATATGCCTTTCTTAGAAGATGGAACTCCTGTTGATATCGTATTGAATCCACTAGGTGTTCCATCGCGTATGAACGTTGGTCAGATTTACGAAACAGTTCTTGGTTGGGCAGGTCTGAAGTTAGGCAAGAAATTCGGTACTCCGATTTTCGATGGAGCAACTTTAGAGGAAATCAACGGATATACAGATGAAGCTGGTATTCCAAGATTTGGTCATACCTATCTATATGATGGCGGTACTGGTCAGCGTTTTGATCAAGCTGCAACAGTAGGTGTGATTTACATGCTGAAATTGGGTCACATGGTTGATGACAAAATGCATGCGCGTTCTATCGGGCCTTACTCGTTGATAACCCAACAACCTTTGGGTGGTAAAGCCCAGTTTGGAGGTCAGCGTTTTGGTGAGATGGAAGTTTGGGCACTTGAAGCCTATGGTGCATCTGCAACCTTACGTGAAATATTGACAGTGAAATCCGATGACGTTATTGGTAGAGCAAAAACCTACGAATCAATAGTTAAGGGAGAGACAATGCCAGAACCAGGATTACCTGAATCTTTCAATGTACTGATGCATGAACTTAAGGGATTAGGTTTAGACATCCGTTTGGAAGAATAGTTTTAGAACACATAATAATACAGTAGCATAATACATTATGGCTAGAATACACGATAATACACCACAAAAGAGGTTTGATAAAATTTCAATCGGTTTGGCCTCTCCAGAAGCAATTTTGGCAGAGTCAAGAGGTGAGGTTTTGAAACCTGAAACTATTAACTATAGAACGCACAAACCCGAGCGTGATGGTCTTTTCTGCGAACGTATTTTTGGTCCTGTGAAGGACTACGAATGCGCCTGTGGAAAATATAAACGTATCCGTTATCGCGGAATTGTTTGTGATCGATGTGGGGTAGAAGTAACAGAGAAGAAAGTGCGTAGAGATCGCGTGGGTCACATTAATTTGGTTGTACCCGTAGCACATATCTGGTACTTTCGTTCGTTACCCAACAAAATAGGATATCTTCTAGGGTTGCCCTCGAAGAAACTCGATATGATTATTTACTACGAAAGATACGTAGTAATACAACCAGGTGTCGCGAAAGGTCCTGAAGGAGAGGAAATCAATAAAATGGATTTCCTGACCGAAGAAGAGTACTTGAATATTATCGAGGAAATTCCTCAGGAAAATCAGTATTTGGATGATACCGATCCGAATAAGTTCATCGCCAAAATGGGTGCTGAATGTTTGATTGACCTTTTG